>NZ_JBHUMO010000059.1:34970-35406 GCF_042685105.1 Enterococcus camelliae
AAGATCATCATAAGTATTCTGCGGCGTTTCTTGCAGCTTTGTCAGAAAAGCTAGTACCCAAGAATGGGCTACGGCTTCACAGTGTGGATACGTTTGTGCAATCCTATAAGAAGTCGCATCCGGAGGAACGCGTTCCATGCACGAAGACCGTTTATGCGTTGATCAATGCTGCTGTGCTCTCAATTCGTAACATTGATTTACCTATGAAGACCAGGATGCGACCACGAAAGAAAACAGTTTCAGACCCGAAGGGCCGCAATGCTAGACACTTAGGACGCAGCATTGAAGAACGTGCACCAGAAGTACTATCAAGAGAAACCTTTGGACATTGAGAAGTTGATTTGGTCTTAGGCAAAAAAACAAAAAATGAGCCCGTCATCATCACGATGGTTGAACGGAAAACGCGCTACTTTCTCACAAAAAAAGTTTGGGGGAA
>NZ_JBHUMO010000059.1:35416-35918 GCF_042685105.1 Enterococcus camelliae
GGTTTGGGGGAAAAGCGCCGCATTGGTTCAAAAAGGCGTACTTGATTTAATGAAAAAACAAGGACTAGAACAGTTCAAAACACTAACCACGGATAACGGATCTGAATTTTCCACGCTATCTCTTATCGAAAAAAGCTCCTCGGGTGTTCAGGTATTCTTTACCCATGCGTATGCCTCTTGGGAAAAAGGCACAAATGAAAGACATAATCGTATGCTCCGGGAATTTATCCCGAAGGGTGTCACTCTGAGTCCCTTGTCCTACTCACACTTACACGCAATAACCGATACAATCAACAACAGACCAAGAAAAATAATGGGCTACGCAACACCTGCAGAACGACTTCAGGAAGAACTGACAAAATTAAAAACCGCTTAAGGTGGTTCGTTGGCTCCGTAGGATAAAAGAATAGATTGACTGAGTCAAGAGCCGCTTCGCTTCTTCTCTTGACCCAACCAACCGATTCTTTTGAATCAGAACCACCAACAATCCACCAAAAAAATG
>NZ_JBHUMO010000059.1:36093-39020 GCF_042685105.1 Enterococcus camelliae
ATTAGTTCGATAAAGATAAAAAAATCACAAATAAACCTTATTCATGCTATAATTCTTATAAATAAAACTGTAATTTTAATTTTGAGATTGGAGAAGATTTCATTGAAAAAATATTTAATTACCTTTTTAGTTTCAGTAATTAGTGCCTTGTTCTTTCGGTTTCTTAAATTTGAAGGGCTAATTCATTTCATTGGTATTGCTTCTTTAGTTTTAGGACTTGTTTTGTCTGGAACTATGGTTTCTGGTGATAGAATGCGAGCTAACTCGCAAGGTGAGCAAGGGTACTCGAAAACTTATTATATATATCCAATAATTTTCTCAATACCATATTTGTTTTTATTCATTTTTTAAAAGTTTGAAATACTTAATCATATTTGATGTCAATGATAACTAATTTGAAAAATATTACAGACCATTTTTAAACAAAAAAGCATAGAACCCTTTATAATTAAGGGTTCTATGCTTTTTTAGTATACGTCTAGCTCTTGAATATTTTTTAGTTTGCTGTAAGGAACTAGCACCTCTTTCTCAGAAGAATCAATGTAAGCTAGTATGTCATCTATTTTAACTTCAGTTGAATATAAATGTTTTTCTACAGTATCAAAGCGATTAGCAAACCAATTCGCCTTATTTTTATCTAAAGTCCAACTAACACTATTTTGAATAGGTGTACTTTTACTTGCTTCACCACGATAAAGAGTGATTGTCGATTGTTTAGGATAAAGAGGGTTCTGTTGCAAAGTTTTCAAATGAAACTATTTTAAGTTAAAATTATAAAAAAGATAGCTTGGAGGAACAAAGATGGAGCATTTCAAAGGGAAGCAATTTCAAAAAGACGTGATTATTGTCGCCGTTGGCGATTATCTTCGTTATAACCTCAGCTATCGAGATGTTCAAGAAATACTTTATGATCGTGGTATTCATGTGTGTCATACGACAATTTACCGTTGGGTACAAGAATACGGCAAAGTCCTATATCAAATTTGGAAAAAGAAAAACAGACCGTCCTTTTATTCGTGGAAAATGGATGAAACGTATATCAAAATCAAAGGAACATGGCACTATTTGTATCGCGCGATCGATGTAGATGGTTTAACGCTGGACATTTGGCTACATAAAAAACGCGACACACAAGCAGCCTACGCATTTTTGAAACGCCTTAGAAAGCATTTTGGCGAACCAAAGGTTCTCGTCACAGACAAGGCACCATCTACTCGGAGTGCGTTTAAAAAATTACAAAAAGCTGGTCTGTATACGAAGACAGAACACAGAACAGTTAAGTATCTCAATAATTTGATTGAGCAAGATCATCGACCAATCAAACGTCGGAATAAATTTTATCGAAGTTTACGTACTGCCGCAACTACGATAAAAGGCATGGAAACGATTCGCGGAATATACAAGAAAAGCCGAAAAGAGTGTACGCTCTTCGGCTTTTCGGTTTGCACTGAAATCAAGGTCTTATTGGGTATCCCAACTTAAAAAGCAGTAAAAACGGAATGCTGGTTGTTTATTTTAAAACTTTGCAACAGAACCATTATTTTTGATGTTCCACGAAATCGGTGAGAATTATAAATGTTAAAAAAATGGCCATTACAATTAAATAACGATAGGTTGTATAATTAATAATATAAGAATTTCGTTGATTGATGTCCCAGATTTTATGTTTGAACCTAATTGGTCTTAATTTCAAAGGAGAGTAAAAGATGAATAATTTTTCGAACGCTTTACGTAAAAAGAACTTTAAATATATTAGTTACATTATTCTGCAGTATGATGATGCTTACTATCGTATTCCCTCCCGTCCAAGTGAGTGCAACAGAAGCATCCAATGTTCAAAATGAAGAAATAACAAATGACCAAATTAACAAGTTAGACAAATATGTTTTGTTTAGCGAAGATGGTTTTTATAGCATATCCGAAACAGCGTCTACCGAACTTTCTTCTAATGAGTATGCATTACTAGTTGAAAAAATTAATGATGCAAACAGTATGGTTGAAAGGTTACAGGTTGATTCAAAAACTGAAAAATTGTATATTGATGTTAATGAAAAAACTGTAACGATCGAAAAGACTGGTAATAACGCCTATCTTAGAGCATATAAACAAGGAAAAACAGCAATTAAAGGTTACTGGTGGGGCACGAGAATTTGGATTTCAAAAAGCGCAGCAAATAATATTTCTACTGGAATTTCAATTGGAGGAGTTTTCATTAAATCAAATCTAATTGGTTTAGTAGTTGCTTTAGGCGGTGTCGTTTTAGCAAATGTACCTGGAGGTTTTGTATTTAACGTGTCTACCATTTTCGTACCTGGCATGATACTTAGTGGGTCTACAATACCATGGGGATTTGAATGGCAATAAAAAAGAGGGTGAGCTATCATGAAAATTTCTAAATTTAAAATTTACCATATAATTTTAGTCATTGTTTTTATTTTAGCTTTAGTATTTCTAAAATATGATCAAAGTTTGTACCGAAATATTTTTTATATAGTCTTAATTATTTCTTTGATTGTAAAAATTATATATGATTATGTAAAAAAGAATAAAACAACTAAAAAATTTAACTGACAAAAAAATTGCAATGACAAAAGAGCGAATCTATAAAAGATCCGCTTTTTTTGTTTACTCCCCCATATCCGGTTGTATTTTACTTCCTAATCTAACAGATCATGTTGCAAGAAAATTTGCACAGATCGGGCATTTTTAAGGGCTTGAAGATAATTAATTACGAAGAAAGTCCAGATAGTATCAAGTTTTAATTTTATTAATTGTCAAATTAAGTTAGACAAGTCCTCTTTGCATATGTGACTCAAGAATACTTCTATTGGTGTTTTATAGTTTAATGATTTTCGAGGGATATTATTTCTTTTCGATGCAATAGATTGGATAAAAGATTCATCAACTTCGTTGAAATCCATTTGCTT
>NZ_JBHUMO010000060.1:0-11127 GCF_042685105.1 Enterococcus camelliae
ACAAAGTTAAAGGGAACGACTCTTACGAGCATAGCTCTAAGCGTTATCGCACTCAATCTGTCAAAATTGACGGCAGATTTTCTGCACACTTTTTTTGAAAAAAACCAAAAATTTTATTTTTGGAAACAATTAGCTGTATTCAAAATGACTTTTAGAGATGCGCCATTTGTTCAGTAGACATTAAATATATAGTGAGAATTGCCGTATATCACAACCATTGAAGTTCGCCACTGCCATTGACTTAAAGAAAAAATCTCTATGAAAGACATCACCCACCACTACTCGGTTTCCCCAAAGATACTAATTTGCGGCACGTAAAAGGTTACAGATGGATGCATTACCATTTAAATCTGAAAAACAGTTGATTGCATGCATGGTTTTACTCAATCTTTTCATTCGTACTCATTTTTATAGTCTCACAAACTATTGTTTGTGAGACTAGTTGATTTGACCTGATTTTTATTATCTAACACAAATTCTCTATCGAATTTTTTGAAGTACATTTTCTCCAACACATCTTCTAATTTGTATAACTTTCTTTGTGAAATATAGGCTCTATTCCACTTCCAATCTGTTAAATCGTATCTACCAATATCCGCGATTGCTCTTACTTCTTCAATAGACAAGTTTAATATTTTTCGTAAAGCTTCAATTTTTTTGTATTGCTTTCTCCTTCTGATTGCAGAAGGGAAATTGACTGAAAGTATGAGCCCCATAAACAAGAAAAATGAAGTCCATTCCCTATAAAAATTATAGACTTTGCATATAAACAATGCGAACAAAAAAATCATCATTAAAATAATCGAATACAACATATCTATTTTTTCATTTTTAGTCATTACTCTCATGAAAATCCCCCCAAAAATGCGAGTTATGAAGATTATAAAAAGATCATTCTAATTTTTACCAATTGTTACTGGGGAATCAAACCACTAAACACTTCGTTTCATTTTTCTTTACAGCATGGCCTCTATCCCCATTAATAATGGCTACCTATTTTCCGGCGAATAACTAATTTTAGGACTGCTTCTATTCTCTTACATCTACATGTAATAAGTATAGCATGGATATCCATCATTTGGTACCGATTACTTTACAGAAAGCGAGTCAACTACCATTTTTTCGAAGCGTGAGTGCTTATATATTATGACAGAATAGCATTTCTACAAAAAGTTTCTATCGAATCACGTCAACCTATTCAACGATAAAATTCCCATTTACATAGTTTAAAAATCTACAAACAAAATCTTGATTTCTTTTGATAGTATCCTTTGTGAACCCTCTCTTTCAGACAGCTCAAGCTCTTTCAATTCTGAAAAAAATGGTGCTTCTATACAAAAAAAGACCTCCTTAAACTCACATCGTTTGAGTGTGACAAATAAGAAAGTCTATTAATAAATAACGTTATTTTCAAATATTGGGATTACTGATAAAATGGATCTTTATTAAGTTTTTTTGAAAATAGTCTTGCAAGAACACGCTAGAAAGCTTAACATGCAAGCTTATCTTATCCCCAAAGCAATCCGTGCGTATCTTGACATTCTATCCGTCGTCCACGCTGGATACCAAACTAACTTCACTTCGATTTCACCGACTTCTTCGACTTCAGACAAGGCATCATGGATGCTTTCTGTTAAGACATCCGCCAAAGGACAGCCCATTGTTGTTAAGGTCATTTTAATCATTGTATGACCATTTTCACCATTAAATTCAACTTCATATACTAAGCCAAGATTCACAATATCAATGCCTAACTCCGGATCAATCACTGTTTCCAAAGCTAATAAGATTCGCTCTTTAATTTCTTCTATTTGTTCCTCTGTATAAGGTTGGCTCATTCCAATCTCCTCCTACAACATTCATACGCAAATCATACCTGTTTTTCTCATATTTGTAAATAAATGGTTATCGTTTGTGTATTTTTAACTCGGGAAACGAACCTGTTGCTTTAAAAATTCGTTGTTCATCATCAGAAGCAAACCGACCAACAATCGATTGTGTTGGAACAATGTTTATGAAAGCATTTTGATCCACTTCCAATACTGCTTGCTCCAAGTCATATAATTCATAACGAGTAATCACAATCATAATCGTTTGACTATTCATCCCAGAATACCCACCAATTGAAGGAAAAAGAGTCATCCCTCGAAAAACGTGTGCAGAAATGTTTTTCCCTACCTCATCAGCATACCTCGTTGTAATGTAGGCTGTCACTTTTTGATGACTAGTATGGATAGTATCTACCACACGGCTCATCGCATAAATCGAAATAATCGTGTATAACGCACTTTCCCAAGAAAAAAGCAATCCTGCAAGTAGCACAATAATGCCATTTAAAATCATCATATAACTGCCGACTGTCTTACCAGTTATTTTGGAAAAAATTAATGATAAAATGTCCATTCCACCGGTTGTAAATCCAAATTTTAACGACAGACCTGCGCCAATTCCTATCAATACACCACCAACTAAAGCGTTCAGTAACAAATTATTGGTAACGTATCCTTCAGGTAAGATCATTGTGAAAAGCGAAAGAACAATCACATTTAAAAAACTAAAAAAAGTAGCCGTTCCACCCAATCGAATAAAACCAGCGATAAAAACGGGAATATTCAATAATAGAATAAATAGTCCCATACTCAGGTGAATTTGAAATGTCTGTTCAGCAAATGCAACGATAATTTGTGATAGGCCATTTAAACCGGCCGACATAATTTTACCGGGATTTAAGAAAAAATTTAACCCTAGTGATCCCGTTATCCCCGTAACGATAATAATAAACAGTTTCTTACCTAAATCATTGTAAGTGTTGACAGCTAACTTCACTGGCATGATACTCCTCTCAAAACAATATAAGTGAAGAATAGCAACAACGAAGAATCTTGAAAAGCTTCTCTTGCTTTTTTTTAGCAACTTCTTATCATTCAACTAGTATTTTCACAGAATTGAATCCACTTCACCCCAAAAGTTTCTAAGTCTTTCCTTGAGTGTTTGATTCTGATAACAAATAATTTGTGGGTACCAAGACTCTGGCATTAATTGCTGATAGGCTGGTTGCAAATACCGCGCGTCGATTAGCAGAATAACACCATAATCCTTCTCATCTCTTATCACTCGCCCACCTGCTTGAATGACCTTATTTATTCCAGGTAAACGATAAGCGTAATTAAAGCCATTTTTTTCAAGATCATCAAAATATGAGCGTAAACGTTCTTGACGTTGATTGATTTGAGGAAGTCCTACACCGACTATTGCTGTACCAATCAACCGTGTTCCCTTAAGATCAATTCCTTCAGAAAAAACGCCCCCCAACACACAGAAACCAAGCAACGTTTCTTGTGGATTTTCTTGAAAAGCTGCCAAAAATTGCATTCTTTCTTGTTCCGTCATCTTTTCATTTTGCGCTAAAACTCTAATTTTCGGATAGGAAAGAATGAATGCTTCTTGAACTTGCTGTAAATAAGCATACGAAGAAAAAAACACCATATAATTTCCCTTGCGCTGCTCAATAAAAGTGAATAGTGTTTCCACAAGTAAATGAATGGACTGCTCCCTTTTTCGAAAAGTCGTTTCAATTCCTCCATGAACAAGCACTTGTTGGTGTTCCGTTTTAAATGGGCTCCTAATTCTGTACCGAACACTTTGCTCATTGCCCCCCAAAACTGTCTGATAATACTCAAGAGGTTGGAAGCTAGCTGAGAAAAGAACGGTTCCTTCCGCCTGCTTCATTTTACTTTCCAAAAATGGTGCTGGATCTAAGCAGACAAGACTAATTGTCACCTCTTGAACTTTCTTGATGGTCACAGCTGTTTCAAAATGATAGTCATAAAGTTCACTGATTTTTAAATAACGCAATGCTGAAAAATAAGTTTCCAGCAAAGCTTCATTTCCACCTTGATTATCAGTAATGGCAAGCTGCTCCTTGACTTTTCCCGTCCATTGAAGCAACAATCGATCCAATGTATCAGATTTTGCTTTTTGATAGTGCTCTGTCCAGCCATTTTCATTCCCATACAACGCAATCGCATCAAACTCATTGAGAATTTTTTGCGTGGCTCTTTTCAGCGTTCGTTGTGATGATAGAAGTGTTGTCATCACCTCTTCAAATGAAGAACGAGTAATGGATGTTGTATACATGTCCTTCGATCGTTGCACCAAATTATGTGCCTCATCTATCAACAATAAATTCTTCTCTGAGGGTTCATCAAAAAATCTTCTCAAATAAACATTTGGATCGAAAACATAGTTATAATCACCAATAATCACGTCACACCATAAACTAATATCAAGGGAAAACTCAAAAGGACAAATCTCATGTTTGTTAGCGTACGTTTCAATGACAGATCTTGATAAAAAATCTTCATGATGCAATATGTCCCATAAAGCCTCATTTAATCGATTATAATAGCCATTAGCAAATCGACAATCAATCGGGTTACAAGTTTGCTTATCTAAAAAGCAAATTTTTTCTTTTGCAGTTAAGGTAACCGTTTTGCTCTTTATATTCTGAAGAGTCAATTGATGCATTGCATCCTCTACAACTTGTCTGGTGATTGTTTTAGCTGTTAAATAAAATAAATGATCCTCATCTTCTTCCCCCAAACTTTTCAAAGATGGAAACAAGGTTGCCATGGTTTTTCCCGTTCCAGTTGGCGCTTCTGCGAATAGTGTGCGATGTGCTTTCATCGTTTTATAAACTACAGCTGAGAAAGAACGTTGACCAGGACGAAAGGATTCATGTGGGAAGACCAACATTTTCAATGATTCATTTCTGATAAGACGCCAATTACGCCTAAAAACTAACCAACGATGATATTCTTTTAAAAGATTTTCAAAAAAAACCGTCAATTCACTCATTTGAAATTGTTTTATTTGATAAGTTATCTTTTTTTCTGTCGTTTGATAATAGCTTAAACGAATCGATAGCTGTGCAAGTTTTTTTTGTTTTCCAAAAATATAGCCATAAACCATTGCTTGAGCAAAAAATAGGTCCAGTGTCTCCTCTGACAATTGCTCAAATGCGACTTCAGATGTTTTAATTTCATCAATTGTCCACTCTTCACCAACACGAAAAAGACCATCTGCTCGTCCTTCAATAAGCAAATGATCTTCTCCTACCACCGTATCCAACGCTAAAGAAACTTCTTTTTGGTAATCCGACTCCACCGCTTGCTTTTGAAGTTTACGATGGATGGCTGCACCTTCTAATGCTGAATGTGTGCTGACAATTCGATTGTCAATACTACCCTTTTTCAAAACGAATTCGACCAATTTTCGAACAGCAATTTTTTCTTGATGCATGACCATATCCTTCTTTTTTCTTTTTATCATAGCGCTTTAACGGTGCTTTTTCAAATATTCTTGAATCGTTTTAAAAAAATCCTGATACCATTTCGCATCAATACCCATTTTTTGATAGTTTTCTAAAATCGAATGAATTTCCATAAACAAATAACTTAAATAAAAGGTATACAGCAAACCAATACCAGCTTTTAGTGGGATCAACAAACTTACAGGCAAGAAGAATAGTAACAACAACAAACTACTCACTTTTCGTAAAATTCCGTTAATCCCAATCTTTGAAGTAAATTCATGCGTGACTTTTGCTGCAATCATACCACTAACCATATCTAAAAACATGGCTAGACAGAGCAATGCTAGTAGATATAGCACATCTTGATCAAGTAATTCTTGAAAAATCAATTTCATTTCCATTTCACTCCCTCTCTACTTATATAAACGTAAAGAGAAAGCTAAATGTCAAAAGAATTTTCTATTTACTTGTTCGAACATCATAAAAAACACCATTTCGGTCTTTCACTTGAGTATTTTCAGCATTTTGGAATACAAAAATCTGTTGATAATGATTTGCTCCGCTAATCACCAGTTGCCGATCAACCAGTTTGACCGTAATATCTTCGATAACTATTTCATAAACTTTATACGGATTCGCGTCATATTGTTTTCCTGGAAAGGTGTTGCTGACATCTTCTGCCACTTGATGGCTTTCCTGAGGAGCATTCGCCTTTAATTCATACTCTTTAGTGATATTGGGATTGTCTGTCGGTACATATTGTTTGACGATTGTCATCTTATTTTTTTGAATATCAAAGATTCCTTGACTCTGAGGAAATTCAGCGGAACCCGCTTGGATGAGCATGAAATTCTGATTCAATAGCTGTGATTCATTGGCGATTATGCTAGATTCTTTTACAGATTCTGTTGTCACATGAACCGTCTTTTCATTCACTTTTTGACAGCCTGCAAAGAGTATTACCCCAATAAACATAAGCCAAAACAACGGATAGCTCTTCATGGAATGGGTCCTCCTATTTCTTCGACATCTTGCCTTTATTTTACCGTATCAATTTGTTACGCTTTTTTTTGTGTGAAGAAATTTAGTTTATTCTTAGGTATTTTTCGTTGTTTTCTTTTCATTTGCTCAACTCCTGTCCCTTTGTCAGTTCTTTCCGGATAGGGTATACTAGGATTAATAAGTAAAAGGAGGCCGTCACAATGAATATCCAGCAAATCGTCACCGGACCAGTTCGAGAAAATTGTTATTTGCTCTGGCAAAAAAATGAATTGTTGATTATCGATCCTGGTGAAGATGCAAAAAAAATCGTTGCTGCAATCACTAAGACAAATGCAGTTCCACTTGCTATTCTACTCACTCATACCCATTACGATCACATTGGTGCGGTTGATGAAATTCGTGATACGTACCACATTCCAGTCTACGTTAGTCCACAAGAGCAGGACTGGCTTCAAAACCCAATGAAAAATTTATCCGGTCGACATCCAGAATTAGGACCGATTACTGCTAGAAATGCGGAATATGAATTTGAACTCAATTCTCAAGTCACGATTGGCTCATTTTCATTTCTTGTTGTACCCACTCCGGGACATTCTATTGGAAGTGTCAGCTTCATTTTTGATGATTTTGTTGTTTGCGGTGATGCTTTATTTAAAGGCAGTATCGGCAGAACCGATCTGTACACCGGAAATCTCGAACAATTACTTGAAAGTATTCAGACCCAACTATTTTCACTCCCAGATTATTTTTCAGCCTTTCCCGGTCACGGTGAAAAAACAACAATTGGGCACGAAAAAACAACTAATCCATTCTTTAACTAATTTCTATCGGTATTGTTCATCTTTTTTATAGTTACTAAAGCCAGTGATTAGCATTTTCTAAATGGTAAGGGTTTAAATCCGATGAAAGAGGGCCTCATAAGCCCATTCGATCATCACTACCCATAAAATGATAAATTTTGAAATGGAGGAATAACTATGCAAAAAACCGAATTATATGTTGTCCGACATGGAAAAACCATGTTTAATACCCTGCAACGCGTACAAGGATGGTGCGATACACCTCTAACAAAAATTGGGGTGGAAGGAATTCAATATTTAGGTGCTGGATTGAGTGATATTCCTTTTGTTGAAGCTGTGTCAAGCGATAGTGGTCGAGCAATTGAAACGATGCGTAGGATTTTAAAAGAGCATCCAAATGGTAAAGAAATTCCTTATCACACTGATGCGCGAATTCGTGAATGGTGTTTTGGTTCACTAGAGGGTGGCTATGATGCGGAAATGTGGGGCGTTATTCCTCGGGTACTGAATTTTCCAGATTATGACAATATGATTGCCCATCATGTAACGTTTGAAGATATTTGCAATGCAATTTATGCAGCAGACACGGCAAACTGGGCAGAAACCTATCAAGAATTATCCACTCGTGTCTGGAGTGGCTTTGAGGATATCGCTCATCGTGTTGAAAAAAATGGTGGTGGAAAAGCGGTTGTTGTTTCCCATGGATTGACCATCTCTTTTCTTATGCATCTCATTAATGAAGAAAACAATGTTCGGGTTGATATTGACAACGGTTCTGTAACAAGACTACTTTATGAAAATGGCAAGTTCATTGTAAAAGAATTTGCTAGTACTGATTACATCAAAAAGGGTATGGAAAAATAGCCAAATTGCACGACTAATCACCATAAGTTTTCCTTGAGAAGGAAGCTGTCTCATTTTTTTACCACCTTCCTGCTCATTGAATAAAAACTTATGGTTTTTTTATGTTCCTGACAAACGTATACGTGTATAATGAAATCGTATCTATTTTGAAAGGATTGAAAACATGTTTATTGAAAATTTTATTAAGGCAATCATTTTTGGGATTGTTGAAGGCATTACCGAGTGGTTACCAATAAGTAGCACGGGGCATTTAATTTTGGCAAATGAACTTTTAAAAATGGAAGAATCACCTGCTTTTATGACAATGTTTAACGTTGTGATTCAATTAGGAGCGATTCTGGCAGTGGTCGTTTTGTATTTTAACAAATTAAACCCTTTTGCCCTAAGCAAATCAAAGCGTGAAAAAAAAGACACTTGGTCCTTGTGGTTCAAAGTCTTTGTAGCGATTCTCCCCTCAGTTATTATTGGACTGCCGTTGGATGATTGGCTAGATGCGCATTTCTATAATTTCATTTCGGTTGCCCTTATGTTAATTATCTATGGGATTGCTTTTATTATTGTTGAAAAAAGAAATCGGACAATCACTCCAAAAGTTACAGAATTTAATCAAATTACCTACAAATTAGCTTTCTTTATCGGCCTTTTCCAAGTACTAGCTTTAATACCTGGTACTTCTCGCTCTGGTGCGACAATCTTAGGAGGAATCTTACTAGGTGCGTCTCGCTTTATCTCTGCAGAGTTTTCGTTTTTCTTAGGTATTCCAACTATGTTTGGAGCAAGCTTGTTGAAAATTGTTAAATTTTTTGCAGATGGAAATAGCTTCACAATGGAAAATACGTTTATTTTACTAACAGGGACCATTGTTTCTTTCTTCGTTTCGATTTTAGCAATTAAATTTTTGATTTCTTACATTAAGAAAAATGATTTTACCGCTTTTGGTTGGTATCGAATTGTATTGGGCGTTGTCCTAATTGGTTATTGGCTGATTGCTTTATAAAAAAAGCTTTGAACACGTATGGTGGCTGTCACTTCTACGTGTTCAAAGCTTTTTCTTATGAGTTTTTAATCACGACGCCACCAACCAATTCGGCTACATATTCCGCATCGTTAATCGTTGATTCAAAGCGTTCATAGACATCTTTCCATTTAATAATTTCAAGTACATCCGTTCCATCGGTAAATAGTTGCTTTTTCAAACGACTAAATAGGCGGTCTGCTTCAGATTCAGTTTCCGTAACTTGATGAATCATTTGTTTTAATTTTTTTGAATTTTTAAATTTTGGAAATTCTTTCATTGCAACAGTGAGACCATCGCTTGCTCGTCGAACATAATTCGCAAACAGATCTGTTTCAAGTCGCATAGCTGAAATAGCTAAATTCTCAAATAAATAAGTCAAACTATTCATTCCATCAAGGACATCGTCCAACTGTGTCGCAAGTTCTAAAATATCTTCTCGATCAATGGGCGTAATAAATGAGTCATACAATTCATTGGTAATCTCATCAACGATGGTATCTGCCTGATGTTCATAATTGTGTATTTTTTCAGAATACAATTCTAAATTTTCCTGTGAATAATTCTGAACCAATTCTTCTAAACAAATTGCTGCTTTTTGAACAAGTGCTGCCAAATCATTCAACTTTTCAAAATAATTGTATTGTTTTTTTCTAGCCATTCTCAATCTCCTTAAAATATTGCTACAAACAATTTTGCCATAAAATATGCAATCAACCCACAGCCTGGGAATGTCATGACCCAAGCAAAAATCATTTCTTTCACAATTCGCCAGTCAACACTGGAAAGGCGTTTCGATGCCCCGACACCCATAATTGCAGTCGTTTTCGTATGGGTCGTCGAAACAGGAATCCCAAAAACAGAAGCGAGAAACAAGCAAATCGCTGCACTTAAATCAGCCGAAAAACCTTGATATGTTTCCAGCTTGACCATATCCATACCTACAGATTTAATGATTTTCATGCCCCCACAGATGTCCCGAATCCCATGGTAAGTGAACAAAGTGCCATCACCCACAAAGGAATGGTAAAACCGTTCCCTGTTTTTTCTGCTAAATTATTATAAAAAAGGCCTAGCATAAAAACACCCATGAATTTTTGTCCATCTTGTGCACCATGTAAAAAAGCATTGGCGGCCGCACCAAATGCTTGACCGTAAGTAAAAATTTTATTGGCCTTTCTCCTTGGAACGTTCTTAAAGCAAATGACAATCAATTTTGTAATGAGATAGCCCCCACAAAAACCCATAATTGTCGAAACCAATAAACCTACTAATACTTTGTTCCATTCTGCCATATTGACAGCTGCAACTCCTCCTAAAGCCATGGCTGAACCAGTCAAGCCCGCGATTAGTGCATGAGATTCACTTGTTGGAATACCAAAATACCATGCTGCTACCGCCCAAACAACAATCGAAAACAGCGATGCTGCCAAAGCTACTTGAGCTGCTTGAAGACCTTGAGAATCAAAATTAACGATATTACTGATTGTTTCGGCAACCTGAGCATTGAAATAAGTCATCACCAATGCACCAAAAAAGTTCATAATTACTGCCAACCCAATTGCAGTATTTGGTTTTAGTACTCTTGTTGAGACAGCGGTTGCAATAGCATTTGGTGCATCGGTCCAACCATTTACAAAAATTACCCCCATAACTAAGACTATTGTAACGATTAAGGCGATACTCATTTTTTCACCACCATTTGAATTTTCGTAAGTATCATACCATAGCAAGCAATAAATCAAAACGGTTATTTTAAATATTGTAAATTTTACGTATTATTTTTGTTAATTTAATGATCCGTTTTTAGCTTTTAGCTGAAAAAAATCAAAATCACAACAAAGGTAAGTTGTAAAATGAAATTCATAAAGAAATAAACAAAAAAAATCATGTAGATACGTTATACTTAAAAGCGACAAAACCATAAGTATGAAAGAGGTATCTACATGACTAAAGCCAATTATACCACAGAAAATCGTCACTTTAAGCACCTTTCTGACATCCAACGTGGAAAATTAGAACAAATGACAAAATGTGGCACCTATACACAAGCTGAAATGGCGTGCGAATTAGGAGTCAGTCAATCGACTGTTTCCCGCGAATTGAGACGCGGAAAAACGCGCCAACTTGAC
>NZ_JBHUMO010000060.1:11137-11661 GCF_042685105.1 Enterococcus camelliae
CATGCTCCGGGAATTTCTTCCGAAGGGTGTCACTCTGAGTCCCTTGTCCTACTCGCACTTACACGCAATAACCGATACAATCAACAATAGACCAAGAAAAATAATGGGCTACGCAACACCTACAGAACGACTTCAGGAAGAACTGGCAAAATTAAACGCCGCTTAAGGTGCTTCGTTGGTTCCATAAGGTAAAAGAATCGGTTGGCTGAGTCAAGAGCCGCTTCGCTTCTTCTATTGACCCAGCCAACCGATTCCTTTGAATCAGAACCACCAAAAATCCATCAAAAAAATGGTAAGAGGCATCTTACTGTCAGACAAGGGTTAAACAGTTGGTAACACTGGATTATTGAGTAATGCACTGTCTATAAAGGTTTTTTGATTTTTTTATGCATTTGATATTGCAATTAAGCAAGTAATTGTTTTAACTATATCCTTAAAGAACTGTCCAAATTGCTCTTGAAGATTCTCAATGCCAGATTGAACCGCCAAGGCATTTTTCCCTTCAATTTTTTGAATGATTTCAA
>NZ_JBHUMO010000060.1:11823-11888 GCF_042685105.1 Enterococcus camelliae
GCGTAAATCAATTGAATTACCTAGAAACGTCTTGTTCTTTCTAATCTTTGTTGATTTCGTTTTTC
>NZ_JBHUMO010000060.1:11898-16343 GCF_042685105.1 Enterococcus camelliae
GGGGTTTCCATAAATCCTTTGTCAATCCAGTTATACAAGGTCTTTGTGCAAGGAATTCTTTTTTTCTGGAAACAAGTTCGCTACTTTCGCAGTGCCAACCACACTATCTGGTGATTGATGCAATCGTAAAATTTGCTCATCTGCATAGGCAATGAAGTCAGTTGACTCGACCCAAAGGTAGGTTCTGCCAGAATTCAATCGCGCAGTATCCTAAGCTTTTTGCCCAACTTCAGGAGAATAGTCCGTCTTGCGGTAATCAATTGTTTTGTGCCATGTATTTGACGTTGTTTGATGACATCGTCAGTTCCATCTTTGATTTCATTATGGATCGTTTGAGGAGCTCGTCCCAACTCTTTCGTGATTGTTCGATTGGACAGGCCCAATTTGTTCTTCAAATAAGCGATAAATTGTCGTTCATCAAATGATAGGTGTTTTTCTTTTCGTGATTGTGTGGCATGTTCAGTATGCGTCAAAGCGAAAATCTCCTTATTGATTGTGTTGGAACTTCAACAATACACGATGTTTCGCTATGGCGTTTTTTTATTGCCTAAAAGTGGCTAAGTTCATCTTACAATGAACCATTTGTTTTTATTGAAAGAATATTTGTAATAACAAATAATAAAATAGTCGCTGCCATGAAGATGGCTAAGCGTATTAATACATCCGACATATCAAAGCCAGCAGTAGTCCACTTATTTGCTAGTTCTGTCCTAAAGGAGTTAAAAGGAATGGCATTTGATACCTTTTTCATTACCCCTGTAAATTCAAAACCACCAATAGTACCTGTAATAATCGCAATACCAAAGTAAGCAATCATTGCAATACCTTGAACAGCATTAAATCCTTTAAAAAACCAAGCAATAGTAAACGCCAAAAAATAGAAAGAAATAGTTAGAAATAAAATTCCGCAAACTATTAAAACTAATGCTTCCATACTTGGAGAGGGCAGTGGAAGAACAATTTTAAGCACTAAGAAATAGATAACACAAATTCCACTAACTAAGAAAAGGATAGAAATAAATTTGGCAAACATTTGTTTTAGTTTTGTATAGCCAAATAAGGCAAAACGTGTAGAGATTCCTCCCTCAATATCTTTAGCAAATGCTATTGTAAAAGGGAGCATAACCAAACCTAAAGGAATCATTGGCAGACACATTGAGAAAATTGTCTGTGCAAGGATTTTATTTTGTTCTATATCCTGTGAAGCATGATACCCACCAATAGCTAGAAATAAGGGTAATAAACCTCCGACGATCATTCCAATGCTATATCCAAATGTGTTTTTCATTTCAAATTTGATGTAATGTTTCATTCTTATTCTCCTAACTATTTTTTGCTTTGACTAAGGGCGTTCAAATAGATTATTTCAATGCTGTTATTTGAAATGGAAAATTTCTTTCCTAAGACAGCTAATGCTTTAATCGCCTCTTCCTCTTCTTTCTTATTAGCGAAAGAAAAAGCCTGTTTTCCTTTTTGACTGACAATTTTTATCCCTGTGGGAAGAGTGAGCTTCTCATAGTCTTCTTCAATAAAAATTGTTGAATAACCAACGTATTTTTTAAACAGGTCTTTAGTACTTCCAAAGTCAATCATGTGTCCTTTATCAATAATTAGTAATTTATTTGCCAGTTTTTCGATTTCATCAAAATAATGAGTAACCAATAAAAGTGTGGCATTTTTTCCTGAGTACCACTCTTGGATTTTTTCCATCAATCTACTACGCGCTTCAAAATCTAGACCTGCTGTCATTTCATCAAAACAGGTCAGCAGTGCATCTTGATATAACACCATTATCAATGTTAATCTTTGTTTTTGCCCTCCAGATAATTGTGTCACTTTTTTCTTTAACATATTTTGAAAATTAAAAAAAGCAACTAAAGATTTTAACTTTTCATCTTTGTTTAGAGTGGTTTTTAATAATCCTTCCATGATCGTCTGACAAGTCAAAACGTTTGGATAAGGATTCTCCTGTAAATGAACAGCTACATCTTTTGGTTTTTCAATGTTTCCTGTATAAGCTACTTGATTCGTAAGAGCTTTTATTAATGTTGATTTTCCGGCACCATTAGCCCCAATAATGCCAACGATGTCATTTCCTTGAATGTCTATCTCACCTTGAATGTTCAATGCAGTAAAATCCTTGTACTGAACCTGAAGATCTTTAATTTTTAACATCGTTCTGCCCCTAACTTAATCTAATATCAAATTTATTTGCCCTTCCTATTTTTTTCTACATAGTTATTTAACTCTCTTGCAATCATAATATTCTGAAACATTACAACAACATAAGCAATTACATAAACAAATGATATGCTCAATATCAGATTTGTTAGGCTAGTGACACCATAATTTGTAATATACAATATACTGACGAAAAGAGTTGTTGCAGTATAATGAAGTGATAATGAAAGTAAAAAGCTAAATTTTTCAATCTCAAAAATTTTAGTAGTGACTCCAGCAAATATTGAGATTAAAAAAACCAAGGTGACTGTTTTATAAGTCACAATTGTTGTACCATTAAAAAAAATAAGAGCTAAATAAATAAATGAACCTGTACGTAAACCTGATGATAATTTTGCATACCATTCCATTTTTATATCCTCCATTGTCTTCTTTTAGAACTTTTTAGGTAGCAAATTAATAGTTGAGTATCACGAATCAACTGAATGCATACTACCTCACTTTGTGGTAGGAGTATATATCCAAACACACAAGCGGTTATTTCCAATACACAAGCGGTATTAATCATTACTATTTTGTAATGCTTTTTTTACATTGGTGACATAGCGTCGACTGACAATCAATTTCTCGTTCGATAATGTTTCCAAAGTTAAGTTTCCATTTTTTTGGGCGATAAAAGTTTTTATATCCAAAGAATTAACAATTGTACTCTTTGATATTCGTACAAATTCATTTGGTAAGGTTTTACTGAAATTTGAAAGAGAATCTTTCATTATCAGTGTTCTTTTTTTTGTATATAAAAATATCTGTCGCTCAAGATATTCTAAATAAAGAATATCCATAACCTTTAGCTGAACAAACTTATCAGAATCAATGTCCTGTGCAACAATTGTGTAATTGCTCTCTTCTAAGTAACTGATTGCTTTTTCTATTGAAGGTGTAACAGCAAAAATATTAAATACTGCTGATTCATCAATATCTAGTTTTTCTAAAATTTTATTGATCACAATTTTCATAGTTTATATTCCTTCTTCTTTCCAAACTATTCTTTTATCGGTTGATTTCATCTAGAAATGTCTTTGTAATCGTTAAATTTAGCCTACATTTGACTACCTATGTCGTCAAAACGGGACAATCTAGGACAATTACAGACTAAAATACCTTTTTTACGAAATTTAGGAATAAAGACAAATAGAAAAAGCCCTTGATAGACAAGGACTTTTTACATTCGAAATTTGATAGACAGTCAGAGACTTTCTTATCTTCTGATTTCTTTGATACGAGCTGCTTTTCCGTGTAGGGCACGTAAGTAGTACAATTTTGCACGACGAACTTTACCATAACGAACAACTTCGATTTGAGCAACGCGTGGTGTATGCAATGGGAAAGTACGTTCCACACCAACGCCATTTGATACTTTACGTACAGTATATGTTTCGCTGATTCCAGCTCCACGGCGTTTAATTACAACACCTTCAAATAACTGAATACGTTCACGAGTTCCTTCGACAACCTTTGCATGAACACGTACTGTATCCCCAGGACGAAAAGCAGGAATATCTGTACGTAATTGTTCTTGTGTTAATGCTTGAATTAATGGATCCATCTTTATCATTCTCCTTATTTCCAAATATTCTTAGAATTCTCTTTGTAGTCCCAGCGGAATATTGTAATAGTTGAGCATTTCACTCACCAAAACATAATAGCATACTTTGCTAGGCTCTGTAAAGAAAAAATCTTGTCAGTTCGATTTTTTTTCTTCTGGTAAGTTGTAAAATGAAATGCATAAAGAAATAAACAAAAAAAATCATGTAGATACGTTATACTTAAAAGCGACAAAACCATAAGTATGAAAGAGGTATCTACATGACTAAAGCCAATTATACCATAGAAAAGCGTCACTTTAAGCACCTTTCTGACATCCAACGTGGAAAATTAGAACAAATGGCAAAATGTGGCACCTATACACAAGCTGAAATGGCGTGCGAATTAGGAGTCAGTCAATCGACTGTTTCCCGCGAATTGAGACGCGGAAAAACGCGCCAACTTGACTATCAACGCAACTATTACGAACAGTATATCGCGGTCTCAGGTGCACGAGTCTATCAAGAAAATCGCGCCAACTCGCATGCGAGAGATCATCATAAGTATTCTGCACCATTTCTTGCAGCTTTGTCAGAAAAGCTAGTACCCAAGAATGGGCTACGGCTTCACAGTGTGGATACGTTTGTGCGCACCTATAGGAAATCGCACCCTGAGGAACG
>NZ_JBHUMO010000060.1:16374-16892 GCF_042685105.1 Enterococcus camelliae
TCTTCACAGTGTGGATACGTTTGTGCAATCCTATAAGAAGTCGCATCCGGAGGAACGCGTTCCATGCACGAAGACCGTTTATGCGTTGATCAATGCTGCTGTGCTCTCAATTCGTAACATTGATTTACCTATGAAGACCAGGATGCGACCACGAAAGAAAACAGTTTCAGACCCGAAGGGCCGCAATGCTAGATACTTAGGACGCAGCATTGAAGAACGTGCACCAGAAGTACTATCAAGAGAAACCTTTGGACATTGGGAAGTTGATTTGGTCTTAGGCAAAAAAACAAAAAATGAGCCCGTCATCATCACGATGGTTGAACGGAAAACGCGCTACTTTCTCACAAAAAAAGTTTGGGGGAAAAGCGCCGCATTGGTTCAAAAAGGCGTACTTGATTTAATGAAAAACAAGGACTAGAACAATTCAAGACGCTAACCACGGATAACGGATCTGAATTTTCCACGCTATCTCTTATCGAAGAAAGCTCCTCGGGTGTTCAGGTATTCTTTACCCATGC
>NZ_JBHUMO010000061.1:0-21399 GCF_042685105.1 Enterococcus camelliae
TCGATTCCGGTCCTCGGCATTAAAAAGATGCGCCCATAGCTCAATTGGATAGAGTGTTTGACTACGGATCAAAAGGTTAGGGGTTCGACTCCTCTTGGGCGCGTTCATCGGGAAGTAGCTCAGCTTGGTAGAGCACTTGGTTTGGGACCAAGGGGTCGCAGGTTCGAATCCTGTCTTCCCGATTTATACTTAGTTTTAAAGGGGCCTTAGCTCAGCTGGGAGAGCGCCTGCTTTGCACGCAGGAGGTCAGCGGTTCGATCCCGCTAGGCTCCATTATCATTTTAATATGATTTTCGCGGTGTAGCTCAGCTGGCTAGAGCGTCCGGTTCATACCCGGGAGGTCGGGGGTTCGATCCCCTTCGCCGCGATTAGAGCCTGGACCTTTAGCTCAGTTGGTTAGAGCAGACGGCTCATAACCGTCCGGTCGTAGGTTCGAGTCCTACAAGGTCCATAGCGGCATTGTAAGCAACACATATGGAGGATTACCCAAGTCCGGCTGAAGGGAACGGTCTTGAAAACCGTCAGGCGGGTAAAACCGTGCAAGGGTTCGAATCCCTTATCCTCCTTTTTCTTATTATCGCGGGATGGAGCAGTCTGGTAGCTCGTCGGGCTCATAACCCGAAGGTCGTAGGTTCAAATCCTACTCCCGCAATTAAAAACTAAATATGGTTCCGTGGTGTAGGGGTTAACATGCCTGCCTGTCACGCAGGAGATCGCGGGTTCAATTCCCGTCGGGACCGCTTTTTTGGCTCGGTAGCTCAGTTGGTAGAGCAATGGATTGAAGCTCCATGTGTCGGCAGTTCGATTCTGTCCCGCGCCATTCTTATGCGGGTGTAGTTTAGTGGTAAAACTACAGCCTTCCAAGCTGTTGTCGCGAGTTCGATTCTCGTCACCCGCTTTAGTTTTTAAATGGGCCTATAGCTCAGCTGGTTAGAGCGCACGCCTGATAAGCGTGAGGTCGATGGTTCGAGTCCATTTAGGCCCATATATTTTTATTTTTTGGTCCGTTGGTCAAGCGGTTAAGACACCGCCCTTTCACGGCGGTAACACGGGTTCGATTCCCGTACGGATCATATATCTTGTGGAGGATTACCCAAGTCCGGCTGAAGGGAACGGTCTTGAAAACCGTCAGGCGGGTAAAACCGTGCAAGGGTTCGAATCCCTTATCCTCCTTTTTCTTATTATCGCGGGATGGAGCAGTCTGGTAGCTCGTCGGGCTCATAACCCGAAGGTCGTAGGTTCAAATCCTACTCCCGCAATTAAAAACTAAATATGGTTCCGTGGTGTAGGGGTTAACATGCCTGCCTGTCACGCAGGAGATCGCGGGTTCAATTCCCGTCGGGACCGCCATGCGGGTGTAGTTTAGTGGTAAAACTACAGCCTTCCAAGCTGTTGTCGCGAGTTCGATTCTCGTCACCCGCTTTTAGTTTTTAAATGGGCCTATAGCTCAGCTGGTTAGAGCGCACGCCTGATAAGCGTGAGGTCGATGGTTCGAGTCCATTTAGGCCCATAGTTTCAAATATTTGGTTTTGGGGAAGTACTCAAGTGGCTGAAGAGGCGCCCCTGCTAAGGGTGTAGGTCGGGAAACTGGCGCGAGGGTTCAAATCCCTCCTTCTCCGTTTTAGCATGGTCCGTTGGTCAAGCGGTTAAGACACCGCCCTTTCACGGCGGTAACACGGGTTCGATTCCCGTACGGATCATAGAAGCATTCTTAGGAATGCTTTTTTTTATTTTCAAAAATAATGAAGTGGATATCTCATATGTGAGTTCTGACTAATTTCATTTCAAGTAGTGCTTTTTCAAAGAGAAACGTGGTATAATCAACTCGTTGCAAGTTCCCGAAAGGATTCGCATATGAACGAAGAGCGAAGATGCCTTGTAACCGAATAGATATTTAGGGGGAATAAAAATGTCAGAAAAACACTTATTTACTTCAGAATCTGTTTCTGAAGGTCATCCAGATAAGGTTGCTGATCAAATCAGTGATGCGATTTTGGATGCGATTGTCGAAAAAGATCCGGAAGCCCGTGTAGCTTGTGAAACGTCAGTCACCACTGGCTTGGTTCTTGTTTTTGGTGAAGTATCCACGAAAGCCTACGTGGATATTCAGAAAGTTGTCCGTCAAACAATCAAAGATATTGGCTATACTCGAGCAAAATATGGCTTTGATGGGGATAATGTTGCAGTATTAGTAGCTCTCGATGAGCAGTCGCCGGATATTGCTCAAGGTGTGAATGAAGCACTAGAAATTCGCGGCTCGCAAGGGGACAAATTAGATGAAATTGGCGCAGGTGACCAAGGTCTAATGTTTGGTTTTGCTGTGGATGAAACACCTGAATTAATGCCGTTACCAATAGCTTTGAGTCATCGTTTGGTTCGGAAATTAGCAGAATTGCGAAAAACAGGTGCATTGAACTATTTGCGTCCAGATGCAAAATCTCAAGTGACAGTAGAATATGATGAGAACGGGAAACCGTTGCGCATCGATACTGTGGTTATTAGCACCCAACATGATGAAGAAGTTTCCAATGAAACCATTCATAAAGATGTCATTGAAAAAGTCATTAAAGCAGTCATTCCTAATGAATTGCTGGATGAACAGACAAAATACTATATTAATCCAACAGGACGTTTTGTTATCGGGGGTCCTCAAGGGGATGCAGGTTTAACGGGAAGAAAAATCATTGTGGATACGTATGGTGGTTATGCCCGACATGGCGGCGGAGCGTTCTCTGGAAAAGATGCGACAAAGGTGGATCGATCGGCTAGCTATGCTGCCAGATATATTGCCAAAAATATTGTTGCAGCAAAATTAGCAAGTAAAGTAGAAGTTCAGTTAGCCTACGCGATTGGTGTTGCACAACCCGTCTCCATCAGTATTAATACATTTGGTACAGGAATTGTGGCTACAGACAAGTTGATTGAAGCCGTTCGTAAGAATTTTGATTTACGACCAGCGGGAATTATTGAAATGTTGAATTTACGTCGTCCTATTTATAAACAAACAGCAGCGTATGGACATTTTGGTCGTACAGATATCGATTTGCCTTGGGAGCACACGGATAAAGTTGATGCATTATTGGCAAGTGTGAAGGAATAAAGAGGCGACTTCTATTGAGAGTGTTTAGCTCTTAATAGAAGTTTTTTTATGTATTTTTTGGAGGATGATATGGAGAAAAAAACAAATATTCGTGCGGTTACAGCTGCGGTTTTTGTAGCAACTTTTATGACAGCAATTGAAGGAACAATCGTCACTACAGCCATGCCAACAATCGTCGGTTCACTCAAAGGAATTGAAATAATGAATTGGGTTTTTTCTATTTATTTGTTAACAAATGCCATGTTAACACCTGTATATGGAAAACTTGCCGATATGATTGGAAGGAAGCCTGTTTTTTTATTTGGTACAATTATTTTTATGATCGGATCAGCTTTTTGTGGTCTTTCTTATTCAATGATTCATTTGATTGTTGCAAGGGCAATTCAAGGAATTGGGGCCGGAGCGATGATGCCAGTTGCATTTACCATCGTGGCTGACCTGTATTCACCTGAAAAGAGAGGGAAAATACTTGGTCTAACTAGTACAGCTTGGGGAGTAGCGAGCGTTGTTGGGCCGTTAGCTGGTGGAATCGTAGTAGATGTGTTTAGTTGGCATTGGATTTTCTTTATTAATGTACCAATAGGTTTCTTACTCATTTGGTTGATAGGAAAGTATTTAATTGAAGAAAAAAGGCCAAAGTTGAGAAAGAAAATGGATATTCTTGGAAGTTTCGTCTCTATGATTACGCTTATGTTTTTTTTGATTGGTATTCAATATTTGGGAGATGAAGGCCCATCGTTGCGGGTGGGATTCTTTTTTGCTATTAGTATTCTGGGGATTCTTTCCTTTATTCAAATTGAAAAGCGGGTAGAAGATCCATTAATTTCTCTAGACTTATTTCGGAATCGTGTCTTCGTTGTCGTAAATGTTATTGCCGCATTGGTGAGTGGCTTTTTGATGGGTGTTGAAGTGTACATACCGATGTGGATGCAAGGTGTTTTAGGAATGAGTGCAGCTATCGGAGGACTTGTATTAGCACCACAATCAATTCTTTGGGTGTATGGATCATCAGTAGCAAGCCGTTGGTTGGGCATTTTTTCTTTACGAAAAAATTTGTTGATTGCATTATTGATAACACTTGTGGGAGGAATATTACTATTTCTCATGCCTTTTACAACTCCTTTTTATGTTTTCTTGATGATTTCAGGTGTGATAGGCATCGGGATGGGTGCGACAATTGTTGTCACGACGGTGAGTGCCCAAAATAGTGTGGCACATGAACAGCTAGGTGTAGCGACTTCATTCAATACGCTAGCCAAAACGTTGGGTCAAACCATAATGATTGCTGTATTTGGTATTATTTTTAATACCTCAACGGCCAATCATTTAGCAAAGCTCACGATTCCAGTTCCTGAAGATGCGATGAATCAATTGGTTAACCCACATACGGCGAAATTATTGCCTGCTGAATCATTGCCTGCTGAATCATTGCAAGCATTGCGTCATGTCTTGTATCAAGGGTTGCATAGTATCTATGGACTGGCAATTTTACTGGTCATTGTTGCAATTATTTTTTCCCTTACATTAAATCAAAAAACTGGTACAATGGGTACAAAGAAATAGGTGGGTGATAGAATGGCTTTTTTACAAGCAAATATTTTCTCAAATGTGTTGCAGATGGAAGTGATGGTCAATGTAATTCTTCCTCAAAAAACAGAAAAGGCATTCGGGACGAATCAGGCCGGGAAGACCGAAGATATTCCAGTGGTCTATCTTTTGCACGGAATGCATGGAAACCATAGTGTTTGGCAGCGGCGCACATCGATTGAGCGCTATGTTGCGGACAAAGGACTGGCAGTCATCATGCCTTCGACAGATTTAGGTTGGTACACAGATACAACATTTGGGATGAATTATTGGACCTTTATTTCAGAAGAACTACCAGCTATTTGCCAGGAACTTTTCCCGCAATTAACGAGGAAAAGAGAAAAAACATATGCGGTTGGTCTATCTATGGGTGGCTATGGTGCATTAAAATTAGGGATGCGCTGTCCAGAAAAATTTGGCGCGATTGCTTCCTTATCCGGTGCACTAGCCCTTGCTGAAATGCTTGAACAGTTTGAAGAATTGCCGAATCCAGCTTATTGGACGGGTATCTTCGGAGATGTGCATCAGTTTAGAGGATCGGAAAATGATCCCATTCATTTAATTCAACAAGTGGATGTTGCTCAAGCTCCACGTGTATTTGTTTGTGTTGGAACGCAAGACCCGTTATACCCTGCCAGCCAGTATGCTGTTCAAAAAATGAAAGAAAAAGGCATTGCCGTGACGTATGAAGAAGGCCCTGGTGTGCACAACTGGGATTTTTGGGATCATTGGATTCAGCGTGTTTTAGAGTGGCTAGAGGAATAAACAGTATAAAGGAATAAACAGTATAAAGGAAAAAAGAGTGGTCAACAGGAATTGTTGATCACTCTTTTTGTCAGTTTAGTTATTTTTTTTCGATACAAAACAAGAGAGGTGGTGAGTTGCGTTGATTGATAAATTGATAGGTCATTACTTGATACATTTCTTGCGGTAAGGTTTGGCAAAAAGTTTGTAATTGGCTTAATTCTTCGTGACCACCCGGATGACCATAGTAGGCAACCAGTATAATTCGACCATTTGGTGACAAAACGGGTAGCATTTGATTGACGGCTGCTAATGTATTTTTACTATTTGTAATAATTGTTTTGTCACTATTCGGCAAATAACCCAGATTGAATATGGCTAGTTTCATGGAAGTGTTGGCTGGAAAAAAATGTGCGAAATTTTCGTGACCAGCATGAATCAATTTGGTTTGTGAGAACATCTTCGCCGCGACTAGTCTTTTTTTGGTCGATGCTACGGCTTGTTCTTGGACATCAAAGGCATAGACTTGCCCACTTGTTCCAACTAGTTGGGCTAAAAACAAGGTGTCATGTCCGTTGCCCATTGTAGCATCGACAACACAATCACCAGGTGCCACAATTTCTTTTGCTAATTGATGACTATAGGTTAGCGCTGTAGGTAGCATTTTTTTTGGCTTCTTTCTGTTGTAATAATTTTCCTTGAAAACTGTTTCTTCTCTCCAATTCATGGTCGATTGCATTTAAAACTTCCCATTTTTGTAAACTCCACATAGGGCCAATTAAAGAATCCCAAGGAGCATCACCTGTTAAGCGATGAATGATGATATTTTGGGGAATGATTTCTAACTGATCACAAATAAGAGAAATATAGGTATCTTTTGATAATAATTGCAGACGGCCTTCATGGTAATCTCGAATCATCCGCGTATTTCTCATTAGATGGAGCAAATGCAACTTGATGCCTTGTATGTCTGAGTCCTGAATCGTGCGTTGAACATTCATCATCATCATGTCATAGGTTTCTCCGGGAAGGCCATTAATAAGATGGGTACAAACACGAATGTTATGCTTGCGCAGTTTTTCTACTCCTTCAAGATAGATTTGATAGGAATGCGCCCGATTGATCAGTTGGCTTGTTTGGTCAAAGGTTGTCTGTAAGCCTAATTCCACCCAGAGATATAGTCGTTTGTTTAACTCAGCCAGATACTCGACGACCTCGTCTGGTAAACAATCTGGTCTAGTACCAATCGAAAGACCGACAACGCCAGGCAGATTAATGACTTGTTCAAAGCGTTCTCGAATAATCGCGATTGGTGCATGGGTATTGGTAAAATTTTGAAAATAGACAATATATTGAGCGACACCAGGCCACTTTTTGTGCATTTGATCGACTTCTTTATAAAATTGTTGTGGTAGAGGGTCGTGGGGGGCAACAATCATATCACCTGAACCAGAAACACTACAAAAAGTACAGCCACCATGTGCGACAGTGCCATCTCGATTGGGGCAGTCAAATCCACCATCAATAGGCACCTTAAATAATTTCCCACCGAATTTATCGCGAAGTGCACCATTCCATGTATGATATCGTTTGCCAGCACTATCATGATAAAAAGAATTACTCATGCTCATTCATCTTCTTTCAACTTTGTTTTTGAGTAAATCGCCAAATAAATCGTTTTTTTTTGAAGAGAGGATACGTGAAACCCAGCCATGCAAGGCCTTCTGAATAGCCTGCAAGAATATCACTTGGGTAATGAACACCTAAGTAGATGCGGCTAATTCCAATGCTAAGAATCAGAAAAATACAAATGGCACGCAATCCCCATTTTATCCAAGGTGAATCAATAAAAAATGGAATGAAAAGGCACAAGGTACCATAAAAAATCATACTACCATTTGCGTGACCACTAGGAAAACTAAAACTATTTTCCGTAACCAAATGCAAAAGGGTCGGGCGTGGGCGCATAAAAAAGAGTTTAATCAGCGGATTAAAAATAGCAGCCATTCCAATGACACCTAAACTAAGCCATAATGCTTCAGCATATTTTTTCCAGAAAAGAAAAAGGCAAAGAAAAGTAACAAAGAGAATAGTCATGGTAGAAGGATTGCCAAACTTGGTTACCCAAAGAAAAAAAGAATGCCAATGGGGATAGTCAAAGCGGACAAGATTGGTTATTTTTTGGTCAAATGAATGCAACCAATGCGGATAGAATTTGACAGTATAGCCAAGAAACATGAAAAGCAACAGAAAGCAGCTACCAATAAATTGACTATATAACTTGGTGGTTTGTTGTGAAGTTTGCATGAAACAATTCCTTTCAAATCAAAATAAACGTGTGACTATTATACCATAGCTTTGAAACGGCAAGTTAACATTAGTGAGTACTCGCAAGGTAGGCTTCGTTTTATTACATGAAAGGACGTTAGATTACAAAGAAATTACATTTGGGAAAATTGATTGTTTAAGCTTTTATTAAGGAATAGTTAAAGTTATACTAAAGATAGTTTCGAGAAATTGGAGGGGAAATGATGAAAGAGGCGGAATCTCGTAAGACCATACATAATAAACAAACAAAATCAGCTCGTCGCTACCAACTTATGAAACAACAGGCAGCGTTAATGGGAACTGCAATGACAGCTTGTTCGGTCATCGCACCACTATTACCGGTCAAAGCTGTTTTGGCGACAGAATCAACGAGTGGATATACTGCATCCACGTACAGCCAAACAAGTTTTATTCATACCTTAGCAGCATTTGCAACACCAATTGCCAATGCGAATGATCTATATGCATCTGTCATGATTGCTCAAGCAATTGTGGAAAGTGGTTGGGGACAAAGTGCACTATCGCAAGCTCCTAATTATAATTTATTCGGGATTAAAGGCAGCTACAATGGTCAAACAGTTTATATGAATACGCAAGAGTATTTAAATGGGGAATACGTGACAAAAAACGAACCATTTCGTCAATACCCTTCTTACGCAGAATCCTTTCAAGATAATGCCTATGTCATCAAGAATGTTTCATTCGGTGGAAATTACTATTATGCAGGTGCATGGAAAAGCAACACCAATTCTTATGCAGATGCGACAGCATGGTTGACTGGTCGATACGCGACTGCCCCCAATTATGCTACAGTGTTAAACCGGGTTATTACTCAGTACAATTTGACGCAATATGATACGCCAAGTTCCGGCGTATCGGATACAGCAACAGAGGATACAGTCACGACAACAACAACATATACGGTAGTCAGTGGCGATTATTTGAGTAAAATAGCGAGTAAATATGGTGTAACAGTAGCACAATTAAAAACTTGGAATAATTTGAGTTCCGATTTGATTTTAGTGGGTCAGAAGTTAAAAGTGAATGCCACTAGCACAAGCAGCGCTAATACCACATCGAATACCAACACAAATACCAATACCAATACAACCGCGACGACATACACGGTAGTCAGTGGCGATTATTTGAGTAAAATAGCGAGTAAATATGGTGTAACAGTAGCACAATTAAAAACTTGGAATAATTTGAGTTCCGATTTGATTTTAGTGGGTCAGAAGTTAAAAGTGAATGCCACTAGCACGAGCAGCACTAATACCACATCGAATACCAACACAAATACCAATACCAATACAAATACCAATACCAATACAAATACCAATACAACCGCGACGACATACACGGTAGTCAGTGGCGATTATTTGAGTAAAATAGCGAATAAATATGGTGTAACGGTGGCGCAATTGAAAGCTTGGAATGGATTAAGCTCCGACTTGATTTTAGTGGGTCAGAAGTTAAAAGTGAATGCCACTAGCACAAGCAATACGAATACCACATCGAATACCAACACCAACACAAATACCAATACAAATACCAATACAACCGCGACGACATACACAGTAGTCAGTGGCGATTATTTGAGTAAAATAGCGAATAAATATGGTGTAACGGTGGCGCAATTGAAAGCTTGGAATGGATTGAGCTCTGATTTGATTTTAATCGGTCAGAAGTTGAAGGTTCAAGCCGCCAACTCAATTGGCAACAATACAACGACATCAACGAACAACACCACAACCAATAACAGTACAGCCAACAGTAACACCACAAGCAACACGAGTAGTGTCGCTAGCTATACGGTGGTTGGTGGGGATTATCTTGGAAAAATAGCGAATAAATATGGCGTAACAGTGGCACAATTAAAAGCCTGGAATAATTTGAGTTCCGATTTGATTTTAGTGGGTCAAAAGTTGAAGGTCCAAGCTACCAACTCAACAATAACTACTACAACGCCGATCGTAACAACAACGAAACCATCAAGTAATAGTACAGCTACGAAGACCTATCAAGTGGCTCGTGGGGATAGCCTTTGGAAAATAGCACAAGCCAATGGATTATCAGTCAATGCTTTAAAAGCGATGAATCAATTGTCTTCAGATATTATTTTGATTGGTCAGACGCTGAAATTAGGGTAAGTCGTTGAACTTTTTCAGAAAATTTGATAGACTAACATCATACAAAAAATACCTATCACGTTGATAAGGAATAGTAGGAGCGTTTGAATCTTAAGAGAGCATATGGCTGGTGGAAATATGTGGACAAACCTTTGAACTCACCTTAGAGTGTTATTTTCTGAGACAGTTGTTTAAGAAAATACGGTCGTTCCGTTATCACGTTGAGCCTTTTCACAAGGAAAAAATAGGTGGTACCGCGTAAATGGAAGCAAACGCCCTATAAGAAGCAGAGTCATGCTTCTTATAGGGCGTTTTTAGTTTGAAGCACAAGAAGGAGTGGCGAAAGTGAGTTATAATCACGAAGAAATTGAAAAGAAATGGCAAAAATATTGGGCAAAACACAATACGTTTAATACCCATGACGAACCAGAAAAACCTAAATTTTACGCACTAGATATGTTTCCTTATCCCTCTGGTCAAGGATTGCACGTGGGTCATCCAGAAGGCTACACAGCGACTGATATCTTAGCGCGAATGAAAAGAAGCCAAGGATATAATGTCTTACATCCAATGGGGTGGGATGCGTTTGGTTTACCTGCGGAGCAATATGCATTGGATACAGGAAATGACCCTGCAGAGTTCACCAAAAAAAATATTGAAACATTTCGTCGTCAAATCAATTCATTAGGATTTAGCTACGATTGGAATCGTGAAATTAATACCACTGATCCAGACTATTATAAATGGACCCAATGGATTTTTACCAAATTATATGAGAAGGGTCTAGCTTATGAAGCAGAAGTAGCAGTAAACTGGGTTCCTGAGTTGGGCACAGTAATTGCGAATGAAGAAGTGATTGATGGAAAAAGTGAACGCGGCGGCTATGATGTTGTACGCAAGCCAATGCGTCAATGGATGTTAAAAATTACAGCCTATGCCGATCGATTATTGGAAGATTTGGAAGAGGTAGATTGGCCAGAAAGTATCAAAGAAATGCAACGCAATTGGATTGGCCGATCCGTAGGGGCAAATGTGACTTTTTCAGTAGACGGTACTGATAAAGACTTTACAGTATTTACGACACGTCCAGATACATTATTTGGTGCGACGTATGCTGTACTTGCGCCTGAATTAGACTTGGTGAAAGAAATTACGACACCAGAGCAAAAAGCAGCGGTGGATGCGTACATTGAAGAAGCAGCAAAAAAATCAGACTTAAATCGGACGGATTTGGCAAAAGAAAAGACCGGGGTTTTCACAGGTGCCTATGCCATCAATCCGGTCAATCAAACAAAAATTCCAATCTGGATTGCAGATTATGTACTAGCTTCCTATGGTACCGGAGCGATTATGGCCGTACCTGCCCATGATGAGCGAGATTACGAGTTTGCGCAAACATTTGGATTGGCAATTGTTCCAGTTTTAGAGGGTGGAGATGTGAATCAAGCGGCTTTTACAGGTGATGGCGTTCACATTAATTCTGAATTTTTAAATGGATTAGATAAGCAAACGGCGATTGATACCATCGTTCAATGGTTAGAAGAACGCCATATTGGGAAAAAAGAAGTCAGCTATCGCCTAAGAGATTGGTTGTTTTCTCGTCAACGTTATTGGGGAGAACCAATTCCAATTATTCATTGGGAAGACGGTACAACGACGGCTATTCCGGGAGAAGAGTTACCTCTACGTTTGCCAGTGACGGAAGATATCCGTCCAAGTGGAACCGGAGAATCTCCACTGGCCAATATCCATGAATGGGTAAATGTTGTTGATCCTGAGACAGGGAAAAAAGGTCGTCGTGAGACCAATACAATGCCACAATGGGCTGGAAGTTCTTGGTACTTCTTGCGTTATATTGATCCACACAATAAAAAAGCCTTGGCAGATTATGACAAATTGCAACGCTGGATGCCAGTTGATATTTATATCGGTGGGGCAGAGCATGCGGTTCTTCATTTATTATATGCACGTTTCTGGCATAAATTCCTGTATGATTTAGGTGTTGTTCCAACCAAAGAACCATTCCAAAAATTATTTAATCAAGGAATGATTTTGGGTGGCAACAATGAAAAAATGTCCAAATCAAGAGGCAATGTTGTCAATCCAGACGATGTCGTGACCCAATACGGAGCGGATACTTTGCGTTTGTATGAGATGTTTATGGGACCATTAGATGCTTCAATTGGTTGGAGCGAGAATGGATTAGAAGGAAGTCGGAAATTCTTAGAACGGGTTTGGCGTTTAATTGTAGATGAAGACGGAAAATTACGTGATCGCATCACCACCATTAATGATGGTTCTTTAACGAAAGTATACAATCAAACAGTAAAAAAGGTAACGGAGGATTACAATCAATTACACTTTAATACAGCGATTTCTCAAATGATGGTCTTTATTAATGAGGCATATAAAGCAGAGTCATTATTCTATGATTATGTTGAAGGCTTTGTGCAACTATTGGCACCAATTGCCCCACATATCAGCGAAGAACTATGGGCTATTTTAGGTAATGAAGGTGGTATTTCCTACGTTCCTTGGCCAACTTATGATGAAGCTGCTCTAGTCGAAAATGAAGTTGAGATGGTCGTACAAGTCAATGGTAAAGTTCGTTCAAAAATAATAGTAGCGATGAACGAAGCCAAAGAAATTGTTGAAAGTCTCGCTCAAAATGATTCAGTAGTACAAGACTATCTTGCTGGTAAAACCATCCGTAAAGTGATTGTGGTGCCAAATAAATTGGTCAACATTGTAGCCAATTAAACTAATTAAACGGTAGGAAAAGGACAGATAGCGCCTAAGAGGCATGGACATGTTGTATCGGTATCTCGTTGTCATGACGAGTGAAGTAACGAGGGTTTTGCTTAATATGATTCGCGAGATACCCATCAGCAAACTGGTCTATTAAGTGTGGAACTTATCATTGATAGGGATAAAAATTTCAAAATGTTTTCTTAGAAAAAATGGAATACCAGACGATTCTTTCTTTCAAAAAAGACCTCCAGACTTCTTGATCATTCAAGAACAGTCGGAGGTCTTTTTGGTGGGAGCTGTTATGGTGCAGAGGGTTGTTCTATCCTTTATCGACTGGACACCGCAACAACAGCTCACTTGTTTGAGCGTGTTGACTGATAAGTGGTCGACGTGCGATTATTTGGCTACCAAATGTTTGATAGAAGTGAAGCGCATCGTTTTGCTCGAATACTTCAATATACATAAACGACGATGAGTGCTCTTTTATTTTATTTCGGACAGTGTCAAATAACTGTCGACCAATTCATTGCTTTTGAAAAGCTTGCAATAGGTATAATGTAGCAAGATAAGGACAGTTCTTTTTGGGCGTTTGACGCATTGCCAGTGATGAAAAACCAACAATGGCTGCGTCCTTTTCGGCCACAAATACTGCTCTTCGTTGTTTGATATCGTTTGAAACCAATGCTTCTGGCGTTCTTGAACCTGCAGTGAGTCAAGAAATGTTTGCGAAAAAATATCAGCATAGGTTTCTTGCCAACTTTGAATATGAATCTTGGCGATGGAAGCAGCATCAGCGGGTGTAGCATGGCGAATGTGTAGTCGATTCAAGAGAAAGGTCCCTCTCTTTAGGTTAGTATTCATAACTACATTGAAATAACCTGTGCGCAGAAAACAGATTTGAAAAGACAAAGAAAAGTGACGATTAGCAAGGTTGTGCTAACTGCCACTTTTCTTTCTTTTTCATATAAGATTAACGACCATCTTCTGCATCATAAGTAACGTCAACATTGCCGTGAATGGCTTTCGAATAAGGGCAAATGCCATCAGTTTCTTTCATATAGTTAAGTGTATCTTCCTTTGAAACACCGTCGATTTTGCCAATTAAATGAACAGCTAAATGCAACGTAGTAAAATCTGGTAAATCGCCTAACAAAGTGACCTCTGCACGAACTGTTCGATGTTTGTCACCTAGGCCATCTCGTTCTAGTGGAAAGACCATTGCGCCATTAAAGCAAGCTGAAATACCCGCTGCAAATAATTCTTCAGGATTGGTATAACCTTCTTTTTTGGTGCCTGTTGTTTTGACTTCTAAGTGTCCATTTAAGGACTTGCTTACACCTTCGCGGCCGCCTTCATTAATGACGGTTGACACTGCCATTTTTTTGCTCATCAAAAATCGTCCTCCTTATTTGTTTTTACAACTTCACTATAGTACATCTAGTAGTAAAAACAAAAGAAAGTGCTTGCAACAACAAGACAATTGTCAAAATTGTTTCACAAGCACAAAGCAATTAAGGTCATTTCATTAATTGTTGGATCACTTCATAGTCGCCTAAATAAGGTTCACTTACACCATTGACTTTCATTTCTTTCTCCGTCCCTTTCCCACAAATGGCCACAATATCATTGGTCGAAGCATGGCTGAGAGCTAGCGCAATCGCCTTTTCACGATTGGTTTCAACAGTGACAGGCAATGCGTCGTTTTGGATATGCAAAATGATTTCTTGTGCGATGGTAGCTGGATCTTCAAAGTTAGGGTCATCACTCGTTAGAATCGCTTCATCCGCAATTTCTGAGAGTGCTTTGGCAATATCTGCTCTCCGACTCAATGCTTTGCCCCCAGTACTACCTGTCAAAATAATCACTTTTCCATTTGGTCGCAATTGATGTCCAAGGTCACCAACCGCTTTGATACTTAGATAATTATGCGCAAAGTCAATCAAAATCAATGGGTAATTAGGTTTGTCAATGACATGCATGCGCCCAGGGATGACGGTTTTTGCCAATGACTGGTGATTGATTTTTTCTGAAAAGCCAAGTAAATGACTAATGAGCAAGGCTGCCGTGGCATTATCATGATTAAAGGTACCCAAAATAGCTAATTGATAGCCACTTTCCAAGTCCGCAAAGGCTAAGGTGTGTGCAATCAAATCGAAGGAACGGGCATCTTCTGCATCTTGAATTTCGATATCTGCTTCCAGAGAACGACCAAATGTCACGTAAGGAACTTGATAAAGGGTACAAGTCTCTGCTAACAAGTCAAAGTAATCACTGTCCACATTCAAAATCATCTGTTTGCTGTGCTGAATAAGTTGTCGCTTGCAATAGAGATAATCATCAAAGGTGGGATGTTCAATGGGACTAATGTGATCGGGACTAATATTGAGAAAAATACCAAATTCGAAAGTTAGACCAAAAACACGTTTGGTTTTGTAAGCTTGTGAGGATACTTCCATTACTAGATGAGTCAATCCATTATCAACGGCTGTTGCCATCTGCTTATACAAATCAAGTGCTTCCGGTGTTGTGAGATGAGACCGAGTGTAATTGATACCATCCAAGGTTGTCTCTTCAGAAGAAAACAGGGCAGTTTTATGATTGGTCGCCTGTTCAAGAATATCCTTTAAGAAATAGGCACAACTAGTTTTGCCTTTGGTACCAGTAATCCCAATTTTGGTCAGCTTATTTTCTGGATGGTCATAAAAAAATTGTGCAATTGTGGCCATTGCTTCACGAATATCGGTTACAATGAGACCCACGGCTTGAATCTGTTCATAGGGTTGCTCTGCAATATATACTTGTACGCCATTGGCAATGGCTTGTTCCAAAAAGTCAACTTTGAATTGTTGTCCTTTACAAAAGAAGAGAGTTGTTGCACCTGCTTCTCGGGAATCGTAAGAGAGGGATTGAAACATATGCTCCACAATGGGGTGATCAGGTAGTGTCATATGCCATTGATTTTGGACAACGATTTCTTTAAGCATCTGTTCGCGAATGAGTACGGCATAAATGTCTTTTAATTTTTTTTGGTACATAAATAAACTCCTCTGACAAATAATCATTGAACGTATTATACCACAGACACCACAATTTTTTTATCGGGATTGGTTCTCTTTATGAGTCAAGTGAAAGATTTAAGTAAATGGTTTGTTTAGATACAGAAGTGGTGTTTTTTTTGGACCTTATTTGACATGGCGCGGGACAAATTTGCCGCAATCGTTCTGTCCGAAAGATAATATTTAAATTCGGGGTTTAGGTTGATAAGATAACTAATAAAAACGATATAAATACTTATTAGAATCGAAACAGCTAAGGTTACGGTAAAATCAACAAAGTGGAGATTTTTTCTGAAAACTTTTCTTTCGTTAAATTTCTTTCAAATTTTTTGTGAATACTTAAGATATTATCAAAATAGTTCACTCTCCCTCTCTGTCTTAGAAAAATTCATTGCTACTGGTATCGTTTCGCATTAAAATAGAAGGTATGTAGAGACAGAAGATGGAGAAGAAAAGATGAAGCAAATGGAGCACAATCAACAGCTAAGTAATGAAGAAAAGATGGCGCGTGGCTCAGCCTGGTTGACCATTGGGAATATTGGCTCACGCTTATTGGGTGCAATCTATATTTTGCCGTGGTATTACTGGATGGGGGAACATGGCAAGTCAGCAAATGCGTTGTTTGGTATGGGGTATAATGTTTACGCGTTGTTCATCATGATATCGACGGCTGGAATTCCTGCCGCTATCGCCAAACAAATTGCGTACCATAATTCGCGAAATGAGTATAAAACAAGTAAGAAATTATTCGTGCGAGCGATGCAATTAATGGCCATTTTTGGAGGCGTTTTTGCACTGATTATGTACCTCAGTTCTCCTTTTTTAGCGAAAATTGCAGGTGGGGGAGAGGCATTAATTCCGACCATGCGTTCTTTGAGTGTGGCCCTTTTAATTATTCCTTTGATGAGCGTCATGCGTGGCTATTTTCAAGCAATCCACGAAATGGCTCCCTATGCGATTTCGCAAATTATTGAACAGTTAGCTCGTGTATTTTATATGCTGCTGACAACCTTTATCATTATGAAGATTCGTGATGGTAATTATGTAGATGCGGTAACACAGTCAACATTTGCAGCCTTTATTGGTGCCATTGCAGGGATGGGCGTTTTGATTTACTATTTCCGAAACGAAAAAGTTCGGATGGACATCAAAGCTGAACATAGTCAAGACGAAGTGGTATTGGATACCAAATCATTGTTGGTAACAACCATTAAAGAATCCATTCCTTTTATTATTGTTGGATCAGGAATTACAATTTTTAAATTAATTGACCAGTTTACCTTTATCCACACCTTAAGATTGTTTGCAGATTATACACAAACACAGGCGATGGAATTATTGGCACTATTTGGAGCAAATCCGGATAAATTGACCATGGTGGTGATTGGTTTAGCTATAGCGTTGGCCTCAGTTGGCTTACCACTGATTACCGAAGCCTATGCATTAGATGATCGTCGTGGCTTAGCGCGCTTGATTAGTAACAATTTGCAACTGTACTTTTTTGTGATGTTGCCGGCGACTTTCGGGATGATTTTATTGGCCTATCCGCTGAATACTATTTTTTATGAACCAAATGTTTTGGGAACCCGTGTCTTGATTGAGGCTTCTTTATCAGGCTTGGTGTTAGGCTTGTTCATGTTGACAGCAAGTATGTTACAAGGAATGTATGAAAATCGTGCGGCTGTCCGTTATTTGCTCATCGGGTTTCTATTAAAATTAGTTTTGCAGATTCCTTTTATTTTCCTATTTGAAGTATATGGACCGTTATTATCAACGACGATTGCATTAAGTGTTACTTGTTACTTGAATATCCGAAAATTGCATGAGATGACCCGCTTCAATCGCATGCTAACGTCAAGAAGAATTGTATTAATTAGTTTGATGACAATGATTTTAATCGTATTAGCAGGTCTAACTCGTTTGATTTTTGGTCAACTATTTTCAGTGGATCATAAGGGAACAGCCTTCTTATTGGTCTTGATTGTCGGAGGGATTGGAAGTGCAGTCTATATATATATGGCACTAAAAATTCGAATTGCTGACAAGTTATTAGGCCCCGGAATGCTTCGTCTCCGACGGAAATTGCATATCAAATAAACGAACATTGTGTACACATAAAAGAGTTACATAAATGAAAAAATCATCCAAAAAATAGGGACAAGTGGCAAAATGTCTCCCAATTTGTCAGCCAATATGACAGAAGGCATCTTCCCACTTCCAATTTTGGGGTGATTTTTTTTATGAGAGGTGATGGCGAGCATGCGTCTAGATAAATTTTTAGCGACTATGAAATATGGAAGTCGTAAAGAAGTGAAACAGTTTATCAAAAAAGGTTGTGTAACTGTAAATGGAGAGATTATTCGCTCGGATCGTTACCAAGTGAATGAAATGGAAGACCAAGTGCAATTTGAAGGTAGGGTAATTCACTATCAAACGGAGTATTACTATATACTTCATAAACCTGCAGGAGTGATATCTGCAACTGTCGATAATTATGACGAAACGGTCATGGATTTATTAGCGGATGAAGATTTCCGGGAGGATTTATTTCCAGTAGGGCGTTTAGACAAAGATACTGAAGGACTGTTAGTGTTAACCAATGATGGACAATTGGCACACCAACTTTTGTCACCAAAAAAACATGTAGAAAAAGAATATATTGCAACCGTATCAGGTATCATGACACAGCGGGATATTGAGCAGTTTGCAACTGGTTTGACAATTGACAAAAACGAACAGTGTTTGCCAGCTAAATTGACCATACTAGCAGTAGATGAGGAACATGAAACAACTCAAATTGCGCTGATTTTACATGAAGGAAAATATCATCAAGTGAAGCGGATGGTTGCAGCTGTAGGGAAAAAAGTGACGTATCTAAAACGTATTCGAATGGGTCAGTTGAGGTTAGATAACTCCTTGGCACTAGGTGAGTATCGGATGTTAACGGCGGATGAAATTCGGCTGTTACAACAAATAACGTAAAGCCAATTACAGCTCGAAAAAGCGTTACTTGAAGGAGCGGCTGGACTGTTAAAAAAAGAGAAATCCATCAATCTACTTTGCCTATCAAACCAAGAAAAGACGGTACTAATTGATGGCTTGCGGGAACAATTCAGCTTAAAAGAACTTCTATCCCAACTCCAGTTATCTAAAAGTAGCTACTTTTATCAAAAACAGATACTTGAACAGCCGGATAAGTATTCTGAAATACGCCAGTTAATTCCCACGATTTTTAATGGCAACTACCGTGCTTATGGCTATCGGAGAATCTGTGAAGCTTTAAAAAAGATGGGCAAAATAATTACTGAAAAAGTCATACGTAGACTGATGACAGAGGAAAATCTGACGGTTACAATTTCTAAACGGAAAAAGTACTCATCGTATGCTGGAGAGATTACCCATGCACAACCAAATTTATTAAACCGTAACTTCGAAGCAAGTAAACCAAATGAAAAATGGTTAACAGATATTACTGAGTTTAAAATTTCTGAAGGGAAAGTTTATTTATCCCCACTTGTCGATTGTTATGACGGGGCTGTTATCAGTTGGACTATTGGAACACACTCTGATGCAATAGTAGTAAATGATATGTTAGACAATGGAATAGCTACTCTTCAAGAACAAGAGCATCCAATCATTCATTCTGACCGTGGAGCTCATTACGGATGGTCGGGCTGGATTGATCGAATGGATGAAGCAAATTTACTCCGATCAATATCTAAAAAAGGTTGTTCACCAGATAACTCAGCATGTGAAGGTTTTTTTGGACGACTAAAAAACGAAATGTTTTACCAACGTGACTGGACAAATACAACAATCAATCAATTTATCAATCAATTGGATGATTATATCCATTGGTATAATAATAAAAGAATTAAGTTATCCTTAGGAGGAATAAGTCCACTTCAATATCGAAAGGCCAAAGGATATATTTGTTAGAAACAGTCCAGAAAAACATCCGCATCCCCCAAAGCCGCAAGAAAGGCTACAGAATACTTAGGATGATCTCTCGTATGCGAGTTTGTGCGATTTTCATTATAGATTCTTGCGCCTGAGACGGCAATATACTGTTCGTAATAGTTGCGTTGATAGTCAAGTTGGCGCATTTTTCCGGATTGGCTGCCTCCTAATTCGCACGCCATTTCAGCTTGTGTATAGGTACCGCATTTCGCCAGTTGTTCTAATTTTCCACTAAAATCAATTTTTTATACACATGCTCATTGGCTATATTTCAGGGTTCTCGAGAAATAAAGCAAGCCAGTTTGACAGTCGACATAACGTTCTTTTCCAAAATGGTGGCTTTTTTCCTTTCCACCATTAGTATATTACAGTTTCTGCCTTTCATCCTTTCAGATGAATGAGCTTGCGAATTCATGCATATTTAACAGAGAGCCAGAATTCCTTCTTTTCGGCTTTTCTTATCTGTCCCTCAAATGTTTTCCATTCGATGCTCTTTTTTCAAATAGAATCCATTTTTCTGTAACTTTTTAAAACCACTACCTATAGTCGGGGGGAGAGGGGTATCCGTAAATAGGAAAGGATAAAGAAAATTATCATGCTATCATGTTCAACAAACCGAATTCTATGTGCTTTTCGCACACCTAAATTAGTGGTAATAAATATGCCCTAGCTTTAATCAAAAAGTTGGTGGAATGAATTATTCAGGAACATACTATCCCTTGTGTTATTTTTGATAAAATAGTATATTTTCGATGATCATATTCTTTCAAAAAAGCTAGTAACTCAGTAGATTTCTTAATATTTTTTTTATAAACTGAATTAAAAAAATCAAATGAAATATTTATATTCAAAGAAAATTTTTCGCTAGTAAAATTTTTTTTGAATGTTTTTTCTAATAAAAATATGTCTTCAGATTTATTTTTATAATACAAAAACTGAACAGTGTTTATATATAAATCACTAAGTAATTTTTTTACAAGCTCTGGATTAACATCCCAAAAAAAGTTTAAACTTTTAATTATCTTTTTATATAAATCCTTCAAAATGTCTTTCTTATCATCCCAAAATATGAATAAAGTTAATATTAATAATTCCAATTCTAATAAACTTAGAATCTCACAATCGTACAAATATTCTTTCATATATATACAATTTTCTAAATTAAAATCTTTTCCAGATGTTACATTATACGAATACTATAGTGCATATGCTGCAGAACTTAACATTCTTTCTATATTTGAATTAGAATAATGAAAATCATTATAAATAGCCTTTAATTTTTCAATAGATTCCATATCAAAATCATAATAAATATCTAGAATATTTTTGATAGAAATATTAGAATAATTATATAAAGACAAATCATACATATATATAAATTCTTCAAATGTAACATTTAATCTTTCTAATATTTGGTGAAATTTTGTGACTTCTATTGAGTACTCACCTTTCTCGAATTTAGAAAAAAAATTTCTAGATACAATATCTAAATATATCTCTTTTTGAGTTATTTTTTTTTTCTCTCTTAAATCTTTTATACACGGACCATAAGAAAACAATATATCTCCCCCTGTATTTTGCGACGTAATTCAAAATATATTAAAATAATCCGTTGATAAAAGTCTTCCAAACTTTGATAGATTGTTTATGGCAGAATAAAAGTACACACGGTTGCAGCGCAAAAGTGCATAGTCCCGCAAATCGCTTAAGATATATTAAAAAGCCATTGCGGGCAACCTGAAAT
>NZ_JBHUMO010000062.1:0-20234 GCF_042685105.1 Enterococcus camelliae
GTAGCTTAAGTTTGTTCGCTATAAATTCTTGTCCTGTGTGGATAGACTCGGTATCAGGAAAATCCTATGAGAGCCGATACTTTGTTTACCCATGAACCGAATTACTAGGTTATCGCAGTTATATCGCTGAGTGGCGACTTCTTCGGTATCCCGTATCTCAGGCAAGAAGAAACTACATTTGGGTCAAAGGGTTTTAAGTCCGTAAGGACTCAGAACCCCGCGACTTAAATCGTGGGAGGTTCAGTATCTGTGGCTCCTTTGTTTTTTCCATACGACAATTATCGGATCCGATAACACCGGCAGAAGATAGTGCTGTCGAAACGCCTTCTAAAGTGACCAAACAGGAATTTTTGGACAAGATTGTTCCACATGCTCAGGAACTGCAACAAGGCTATGGCGTGTTGCCTAGTATTATTATTGGTCAAGCAATTCTTGAATCCAATTGGGGCACGAGTCAACTTGCTGCGGAGTACTATAATCTATTTGGAGTCAAAGCTTATGGTGATCAAAAGGCGATCACTTTGGATACAAAAGAATTTGTGAATGAACAGTGGATTACCATCAAAGGCAATTTTCGTGTTTATCAATCATGGGATGAGTCATTGGATGATCACACACAATTATTAGTAAATGGAGTATCTTGGAATCCCCAAAAATATGAAAAGGTCTTAACGGCTAATTCTTATAAAGATGCAGCCTTGGCGCTGCAGGAAGCTGGCTATGCCACGGATCCTGGTTATGCCGCTAAAATTGAGTCGGTGATTGAATCCTATCAATTGACTAAGTATGATCACTAAGGAGAAAAGGACAATGAAGAACAAATTTGTACCAGAAGTAACTTCTGCTTTAAGACAAGATATTGTAAAAGTTCCTGAAGTAATTAAAGATGCAAGTGGCATCCTTGTTTTTGGGAAACGAATCAAATCAATTTTATTTTCGACCGATATTGCAATTATCTATAATACGAATGCCGATGCAGTTATTGCGGTCTACCCTTTTACCCCTCATCCGGGCATTACCAAAAGCATCATTGAGGCAGCCAACATTCCTGTTTTCTCAGGAGTTGGTGGGGGCTTAACGCAGGGACAACGCTCCGTCTATATGAGTCTTTTTGCTGAATCGCAAGGATCGTTAGGGGTGGTTTTAAATGGCCCTACTCCACTTGAAACAGTTGAAGCTGTTTGTAAAGTAGTTGATATCCCAGTCATCAGCACGGTAACTAGTGTCTATACGGACATTGATGCAAAGCTTTCGGCAGGTGTGAAGATGATCAATATTAGTGCAGGCAAAAAAACTGCCGAGACGGTTCGTTTCTTTAGAGAAAAATACCCAGATCTTCCCATCATTGCGACAGGGGGACCAACCGATGATTTGATTCGTGAGACCATTGCTGCAGGTGCAAATGCAATTACGTACACACCTCCAACAAACGGCAAGTTGTTTAGCAAAAAGATGCAAAACTATCGTGAAGTTGAGAAGCAACAATTCGAATCCGAACATTAAAGAAAAAAGAGAAAAAATGAGAGGGTTTCTTCTTGTTTTTTGCGTCATTTATCGACATAATAGTGAAAGAGTTTTTCATAATTAGTATTACTTATATATCGTCGTAATTGGTCGACAGTCTCTACCTGATACCGTAAATATCGGACTATAAGTAAAAAAGGCTTTTTTTCGTGCGTCTTTTTTGCAGTTTGCAGAGAAGATGCCTTTTTTTATAAACAGCTTTAAGAAAATGAATCGCATCGAAATAAGGAGCGGAATAAATGAAAGAGTTAGTAGAACGGATACAAAACGATGGACGGGTTCTGAATGAAGATGTGTTAAAAGTGGATCAATTTTTAACACACCAAGTTGATCCGGATCTAATGGAAAAAATTGGAACAGAGTTTGCTACATTTTTTGGGAACGAAGGTGTGACAAAAGTGGTAACATTGGAATCTTCAGGGATTTCTCCAGCTATTTTTACCGCCAAAGAATTGAGCGTTCCAATGATTTATGCGCGTAAGTCAAAAAGTTTAACCATGAATGAAGAATTGTTGACCTCTTCGGTTTACTCATTTACAAAACAACAGACAAATCAAATTTCCATTTCAAAAAAATTTCTATCTCCGAATGATCGGGTACTTATTATTGATGATTTTCTAGCAAATGGTCAAGCAGCTAAAGGGTTAATTGAATTATGCCAACAAGCAGGTGCAACTGTTGTGGGGGTTGGTATTGTTATCGAAAAAGCCTTTCAACCTGGGCATCAATTAATTGTCGATATGGGCGTTCCTGTTTATTCTTTGGCTCGGATAAAATCCTTATCAATGAATCAAGTTTCTTTCTTAGAGGAGGATCAGGCGTGAATAAATCAAGCAATGCGCAATCTGCTATTATTGGTATCCAGCATTTATTAGCGATGTACGCCGGAGCGGTGGCTGTGCCGTTACTGATTGGAACTGGACTCGGTCTTTCAAGTAGCCAACTGACCTATTTGATTTCAATCGACATTTTTATGTGTGGTGTTGCAACGTTGATTCAATTATCAGCTGGTAAATATTTTGGCATTGGCCTGCCCGTTATCCTAGGCTGTGCCATTCAAGGGGTTGGTCCAGCGATTCTTATCGGAAAACAATCCGGGATTACGGCTGTATTTGGATCAATTATGGTTGCTGGGGCCGCTCTACTAGTGTGTGCAGGCTTTTTTTCAAAAATTAAGCGATTTTTCCCACCTATTGTAACGGGAACCGTTATTACGACAATTGGCCTAACCTTGATTCCAGTTGCAATTGAAAAAATGGGTGGTGGAAATCAAACTGCGGCAACTTTTGGCTCTCCATCGGCATTGCTACAAGCCTTTATCACGATCTTTTTAATCCTGATTGTGCAAGTATTTGGCAAAGGGTTTTTGCGGTCAATTGCCGTTCTTGTCGGACTGGTCGGAGGTACCTTTGTTGCAGCTTTAATGGGGGATGTTTCCACCCAGTCTTTCCAGCAAGCTTCTTGGTTTCAATTGCCTCAAATTTTTTACTTCGGTAAACCAACATTTGATCCAGTTTCCAGCATTTTAATGTGTATTATCGTGATTGTTTGCATGGTTGAATCGACTGGTGTCTATTTTGCATTGGCCGAAATCACCGGTAAAGAATTGACAGAAGATGATTTGAAGCGCGGTTACCGAACAGAAGGTCTCGCCATTCTTTTGGGAGGAATTGTCAACACCTTTCCTCATACAGGTTTTTCGCAAAATGTGGGCTTAGTACAATTATCCGGAATTAAAACTCGGAATCCACTCTATTTTTCAGCTGGATTTCTGATTATTTTGGGTCTGTTCCCAAAAATCGGTGCTTTGGCGCAAGTGATACCCGACGCGGTTTTGGGTGGCGGGATGTTAGTCATGTTTGGGATGGTTGCTGTTGCTGGCATGCGAATGTTAGCAAAAGTTGATTTTTCAGATGACCGTAATTTGCTGATTGTTGCGTTGTCCATCGGATTTGGTTTAGGATTTACGATTATGCCTGGTTTATTTAGTAGACTGCCAGAAACCGTTCAGATGTTTACCCAAAATGGGATTGTCATGAGCAGTTTCACAGCTGTTTTATTAAATGTATTGTTTCATCGTTCAAATTTATCGAGTGAGTCGCAACCAATTAATCAAGAATAGGAGAATAAAGGCATGAAAAGTGTGGCAATAGTTATGGGCAGTATTTCAGATTGGGAAACAATGAAAGAAAGTTGTACTGTATTGGAAAAATTTGGGATTCCCTATACCAAAGAAGTTGTATCCGCGCATCGGACACCAGATCGTTTGTTTGAATTTGCCAAAAGTGCGCGTTCGAACAACCATGCAGTCATTATTGCAGGAGCAGGTGGAGCTGCTCATTTACCCGGAATGATTGCCTCACAAACGACCTTACCTGTAATCGGCGTACCTGTTCAAAGCAAGGCGTTAAATGGATTGGATTCCTTGTTGTCCATTGTGCAGATGCCAGGTGGCGTTCCAGTCGCTACGACAGCAATTGGAAAATCTGGTGCAATTAATGCAGGTTTACTTGCTACTCAAATACTTTCCATATATGATAAAGAAATAGAAGAAAAATTGGCAAACTATCGCGAAGAAATGCGAATAGTTGTGGAAGAAAGTAGTGATCAACTTGACTAATCTATTAATGCCTGGTTCAACTATCGGTATTGTTGGCGGTGGACAACTTGGTAGAATGATGGCAATTAGTGCGAAATATATGGGTTTTCGCGTAGGAATACTGGATCCAACCAATGATTGCCCAGCTGCCCAGGTAGCTGATTGGCACATTGTTGCATCGTACGATGATCAGTTAGCACTGAATGAATTAGCTAAACGAAGTGATGTGATTACCTATGAATTTGAAAATGTCAGTGTGGAAGCTTTAAACAATCTTTTGCCTGACGCAAACATTCCTCAAGGAACGGATTTATTGGCAATTACTCAAGATCGTTTATTGGAAAAATCGTTTTTGGAGTCCAATAATATCGTAATCGCGCCTTACGCTACGATTATTAGCCCCACTGATATTCAGGATGCCATTGATAGTTTGGGGTATCCGTGTGTCTTAAAAACAACTCGTGGCGGCTATGATGGCAAAGGGCAACACGTACTAAAAAGTCGTGCAGACGTTGCGGAAGCAATGACATTACTGAGAGAAGGAACTTGCGAATTAGAAGCGTGGATTCCTTTTGAAAAGGAATTGTCGGTTATCGTTGCTGGTAATGGAACAGCTTATGTGACATTTCCAGTTGCTGAAAATATTCATCGCAACAATATCTTGTACCAAACGATTTCTCCAGCTAGGGTTGATGAGGAAGTCGCTAAAGAAGCGAAAAGGGTCGCAATGGAAATTGCAAAAGCGCTCCAATTAAGAGGTGTTTTAGCAGTTGAGATGTTTTTGACCGAATCGGGCAGTATCTACGTGAACGAGTTGGCACCTCGCCCTCACAACTCAGGTCACCACACAATTGAGTCTTGTTCGATGAGCCAATTTGAAGCGCACATTCGTGGAATTTGCGGTTGGCCTTTAGCTGAAGTGGAAGAATTAAGCCCAGCAGTAATGGTGAACATTCTGGGAATTGAATTACAACGGACATACCGAATGATTGAAAAGGAACCCGCTTGGCATTTCCATTATTATGGCAAAGACAAAGCCAAGGTGAATCGCAAAATGGGGCATCTTACTATTTTGACAAAAGATGTCGAAAAGACGTTAGCTGAAATTGCGCAAACGCGTATTTGGGAATAAAAATAAACCAATCAAAAGGAGAAAAACATGCTAGAACGATATACAAGACCAGAAATGGGAAACATTTGGACCGATGAAAACCGCTACCGCGCATGGTTAGAAGTGGAAATTCTTGCTACAGAAGCCTGGTCAGAATTAGGCGAAATTCCTAAAGAAGACGTAAAAAAAATCCGAGCTAATGCCAATTTTGATACGCAACGGATTTTAGAAATTGAGCAACAAACACGTCATGATGTGGTTGCCTTCACCCGTGCGGTGTCTGAAACACTTGGAGAAGAGCGCAAGTGGGTTCATTATGGCTTGACATCAACAGATGTGGTTGACACAGCGTATGGTTATTTATTAAAACAAGCCAATGATATCCTAAGAAGAGATCTTGTTCGCCTAACAGAAGTGATTGGAAAGAAAGCAAAGGAACACAAATATACGGTTATGATGGGGCGGACACATGGTGTACATGCAGAACCGACTACTTTCGGCTTGAAATTAGCTTTATGGTACTCAGAAATGAAGCGAAATATTGAACGTTTTGACCATGCTGCAGCTGGGGTTGAAGCAGGCAAAATAAGCGGTGCTGTTGGAACATTTGCGAATATTCCCCCTTACGTAGAAGCGTTCGTCTGTGATAAACTGGGAATTCGCGCTCAAGAGATATCAACCCAAGTGTTACCAAGGGACCTTCATGCAGAATATGTTGCAACCATGGCACTGATTGCAACAAGCATTGAAAAATTTGCAACAGAAATTCGAGGCTTGCAAAAATCAGAAACACGCGAAGTGGAAGAATTTTTTGCAAAAGGACAAAAAGGATCTTCTGCTATGCCACATAAAAGAAATCCGATTGGGTCAGAAAACATGACGGGACTTGCTCGCGTTATTCGAGGACATGTTGTTACTGCTTATGAAGATGTTTCTCTATGGCATGAAAGAGATATTTCTCATTCATCTGCAGAAAGAATTATTTTGCCTGACACAACTATTTTATTAAATTACATGTTGAATCGTTTTGCGACAATCGTGGAACAATTGACGGTCTTTCCGGAAAATATGAAACGCAACATGAATGCCACGTTTGGCTTAATATACAGCCAACGTGTATTGCTAAAACTAATTGATCATGGTATGACTAGAGAAGAAGCTTATGACTTGGTTCAACCGAAAACAGCCATTTCATGGGATGAACAAAAACCATTCCGACCATTGCTAGAACAAGACCAAAAAATTATGAGCATTCTATCAAAAGAAGAGTTAGATGATGCATTTGACTATCATCATCATTTAAAACAAGTGGATACGCTTTTTGAAAGAGTAGGATTGGCATAAAAAAAGACCTATCATTAAACCGAGTGGAAGAGGAGAACCTCCTTTTATTCGGTGAATGATAGGTCTTTTGTCGCTATTCAATGACAGGAACCTTTGATTGGCTATAATTGAGTAGTTCTTGTAAAAAATCAATCGATACTTCCTGAAAATTATAAAAAATTTTGAGGAAATGATACGTTTTAAAAAAATACGTGGTTTCAATTGTTTGGATGATTAATTCTTGATTTTTTTGATTTTGGTATTGAAAGACATTTCGATGTATCACATTTACTAGTTTTTTTTCATAAAAGTTTTTTAAAAAAGGGTGTATTTTTCGATAATTTGTATAAATTTCCGAATACATGACTTCATGAATATCACTAGTAAGTAACTCTTGTAAGTCTGTAGATAAAGAATCATAGAAAGTATGTGCATCAAGTGTCATTTGATCCCTCATTCGCCAAGCCCTCCACCTGTAATATTATCAAAAGAACTATATCACAAACAAGTCGAAATGTAAACGCTTGTATTATTGATAGAATATTTTTAAACACGAATATTAATCGAAAAAAATAATATTAATATCAATATTTTGTTGACTCTCTTTTTTTATTAGGTTTAAAATGAAGCAAAGCAACAAGCCAAAAAAATAGATGAGGTGAACCATGAAGACGCGTGAAGTGATCTACGAGGGGAAAGCAAAGAAAATGTATCGGACTGATGATGAAAATGTTCTTTTTGTTGAATATTTGGATCAGGTGACAGCTTTAAATGGAGCAAGAAAAGATGAAATGATTGGCAAAGCAGAATTGAATAATGGCATTTCATCATTTATTTTTGCGTGGTTACAAAAGCAAAAAATTGAGAGTCATTTTCTATCAAAAGAAGGAAAAACCGAACAATTAGTCAAAAAGCTTGAAATGATTCCACTCGAAATTGTTTTAAGAAATGTTGCGGCAGGGAGTTTTTCCAAACGCTTTGGCATTGCTCAAGGTACCGCGATAGCAAATCCGATTATCGAATTTTATTATAAAGCGGACGAGCTAGATGACCCATTCATTAACGATGATCATGTTCACTATTTTTCAATTGCTACGAAGGAAGAGTTGGCGACAATTCGTCAAATGACGCTAGCAATTAATGAAAAACTACAAGAATTATTTGATTTAGCAGATTTAAAATTAGTTGATTTCAAAATTGAAGTTGGTCGCACCTCTGAAGGCACCATTGTTTTAGCGGATGAAATTTCACCTGACACTTGCCGATTGTGGGACAAAAAAACAAATGAATCGCTGGACAAAGATGTTTACCGTAAAAAAACAGGTGACTTATTGGCTGTTTATCGAGAAGTGGCAAAGAGACTAGCAACGATACAGGAGGATAAATAAAATGGCAATCGCAAAAGTAGTTGTAATGTACAAGGAATCAATTTTAGACCCTCAAGGTGAAGCGGTGAAAAGTGCATTGCTTCGATTGGGTCATGATGAAGTCAAAGAAGTTCGTATGGGAAAATACTTTGAAATCCAACTGAACGAATCGGAAAACGTCGAAGCAGCAATTGAAAAAATGTGTCAGGAATTATTGGCGAATGTGACCATGGAAAGCTATCAATATGAAATTTTTACGGAAGATGAGGTGCAAAAATGAAATTCGCAGTCATCGTTTTTCCGGGTTCAAACTGTGACCGTGACATGATTTGGGCTGTGAATCTTTTTGACGGTATGGAAGCAGAAGGTGTGCGTCATGATGAACAATCATTGGATGGTTACGATGGTGTCTTACTTCCGGGAGGTTTCTCCTATGGTGATTATTTACGATGTGGGGCAATTGCCCGCTTTGCGCCAATTATGTCAGAAGTTGTGCGCTTTGCCGAAGAAGGAAAGCCAGTTTTTGGAACCTGTAATGGATTTCAAATGTTAACGGAACTGGGCTTGTTACCCGGGGGATTACGTAAAAACCAATCATTAAAATTTATTAGTAAGGTTGTTCCTTTAATCGTTGAAAACAATCAAAGTCCATTTACGACCAACTACGAAGAAAATCAAGAGATTGCCATTCCTATTGCCCATGGAGAAGGAAATTATTTTTGCGACAATGACACGCTGGCTGAACTTGAAGCAAACAAGCAAATCTTGTTCCGGTATGCCGATAATGTGAATGGTAGCATTGCCAACATTGCTGGTATTAGCAATCGGAAAGGAAACGTCGTAGGAATGATGCCCCATCCAGAACGAGCAGTTGAGAGCGTATTAGGAACAACGGATGGTCGGCCATTTTTTGAATCCATTCTGACCAATTTTGCAAAGGAGAGCGGACATGTCCAATAATACAAGCTTTGAACCCACTTCAGATGAAATTCAACTGAAGAAAATCTATCGAGAATGGGGTTTAACAGATCAGGAATACACCAAAATTGTCGAGATACTAAAGCGAAAACCCAATTATACAGAAACTGGCTTGTTCGCAGTGATGTGGAGTGAGCATTGTTCCTACAAAAATTCAAAACCTGTTTTAAAAACCTTTCCTACGAGTGGCCCCCATGTGTTGCAAGGACCTGGGGAAGGTGCAGGAATTGTGGATATTGGTGATGGTTTGGCTGTCGTGTTTAAAGCAGAAAGCCACAACCATCCTTCAGCTGTGGAGCCTTATGAAGGTGCTGCGACAGGGGTTGGTGGCATTATTCGTGACATTTTTAGTATGGGCGCAAGACCAATTGCGATGTTGGATTCTTTGCGATTTGGCGAATTGACCAATCCACGAACAAAATATTTATTTGAACAAATTGTAGCTGGTATCGGTGGTTACGGGAATTGTATCGGCATTCCAACTGTGGGTGGCGAAATTTCGTTTGATGCTTGTTATGAAGGAAACCCATTAGTCAATGCGATGTGTGTCGGTATTATTGAACATCGCCATATTCAAAAGGGACAAGCCAAGGGTGTTGGTAATCCTATTTTTTATGTCGGTGCAAAAACAGGACGCGACGGCATTCATGGAGCAACGTTTGCTTCCGAAGAATTTGAGGATGAAAAAGAACAAAAACGTTCGGCTGTCCAAGTGGGTGATTCCTTCATGGAAAAACTTTTATTGGAAGCATGTTTGGAGTTAATTATTGAGCATCCAGAAGCGATTGTTGGTATTCAAGATATGGGAGCAGCTGGTTTGGTTTCCTCCAGTTCAGAAATGGCTTCTAAGGCTGGTTCAGGGTTACAACTAAACTTGGATGATGTACCCCAACGTGAAACGAATATGACACCTTATGAAATGATGCTTTCTGAATCTCAAGAACGTATGTTAATCTGTGTAAAAAAAGGTCATGAAAAAACGGTCTACGATTTGTTTGCAAAATATGAACTGGATGCGGTAGATATCGGAACAGTGACTGATGATGGGCAGTATCGTTTGTACCACAAAGGCGAGTTAGTTGCGGACCTTCCTGTGGATGCCTTGGCTAGTGAAGCTCCTGTATATTACAAAGAACAAGCTATCCCAGAAAGATTGGCAGAATTTGCGGCAATGGAACCATTTCAACCAGTTGTTTCATCCGTAAAAGAAACTTTGTATGAACTACTCAGCCAACCGACCATTGCGTCGAAAAAATCAGTTTATGAAACGTATGATTCACAAGTGCTTACAAATACCGTTGTCAGACCAGGAAGTGATGCGGCGGTTGTCCGTATTAAAGGGACTAAAAAGGCATTAGCTATGACGACAGATTGCAATGCCCGTTATATCTATCTTGATCCAGAGGTAGGTGGACAGATTGCTGTTGCAGAAGCTGCAAGAAATATTGTTGCAAGTGGTGGTCAACCATTGGCGATTACCGACTGTTTAAACTATGGCTCGCCTGAAAAACCAGATGTATTTTGGGAATTGGCGCAATCGGCAAACGGGATTTCTAAAGCGTGTCTGGCATTAAATACGCCAGTGATATCAGGAAATGTTTCTTTGTACAATGAAACAAATGGCCAAGCTATTTATCCGACGCCAATGATTGGGATGGTCGGACTGATTGAGGACGTTCAACAAGTCACAACTCAATTTTTCAAACAAGCGGAAGACGCCATTTACGTTGTTGGTACAACCAAAGATGATTTTGCTGGGAGCGAAATTCAAAAAATGCAAACAGGACAAATTGCTGGCACCATCGCCTTTTCTTTAGAAGAAGAACAAGCAAATCAACGACTGGTATTACAAGCCATCAAAGCTGGACTGATTCAAAGTGCGCATGACTGTTCTGAAGGCGGCTTGTTAGTTGCTTTAGCAGAAGCCACTTTCGAAAAGAACTTAGGCTTTTCTATTGATTGGAAAGGCACCAAAGCACAATTGTTCTCAGAATCGCAATCCCGTTTTGTTTTAAGCGTATCTGCAGAAAATAGAAGTCAATTTGAAGAACAATTTGGCTCTAATGCAACTTTCTTGGGTACTGTGACTGAAGAACCTGTTTACAAAATTCAATGTGGAGCGGAACAACTAACGATTGATGGAGTGGAAGCAAAACGATTATGGGAGGATGCTATTCCATGCCTTATGAAATAAAAAGTCTAAACGAAGAATGTGGTATTTTTGGTGTCTGGAATTGTGAAGAAGCATCTAGGCTGACTTATTTTGGCCTCCATGCGCTTCAACATCGAGGACAAGAAGGAGCTGGTATTGTTGCGAGAGGTTCCCATGAACTATTGGGTCACCGTGACTTAGGCTTGTTGTCCGATGTTTTCTCGAATGAAGCAATTCTTGATAGATTAGAAGGCAATGCTGCAATCGGTCACGTTCGTTACGCTACGGCCGGAAGAAGAAACTTAGCAAATATCCAACCCTTTCTTTTTCAATTTGATGATGAACAAATTGCATTAGCTCATAATGGTAATTTAACCAATGCGAAAAGCTTGCGTCGCTCATTAGAAGGAGAAGGAGCTATTTTCCATTCCAGTTCGGATACGGAGATTTTGATGCATTTGATTCGTCGGAGTACAAAAGCAACATTGAAAGAAAAAATAATGGAATCATTGAATACGGTAAAAGGAGGCTTTGCCTATCTTTTGTTGACGAATGATGCAATGATTGCTGCACTTGATCCGAATGGGTTTCGGCCACTTGCTATTGGACAATTAAAAAATGGGGGCTATGTGGTTGCCTCAGAAACCTGTGCATTGGATACGATTGGTGCTACCTTCGTGCGGGATGTGAATCCTGGGGAGTTAGTCTGGATTTCAGATGAAGGAATGGAGATTATTCAGTACACGACGGATACGCAGCTCTCGATTTGTTCAATGGAATTTATTTATTTTGCACGACCTGATTCAAATATTTACGGTGTAAACGTCCATACAGCGAGAAAAAACATGGGAAGAAGACTTGCTCAAGAAGCACCGGTTGAGGCCGATATTGTTGTCGGTGTACCAAACTCTTCTTTATCTGCTGCCAGTGGTTACGCAGAGGAGGCCAAAATTCCATATGAGTTAGGTCTTATCAAAAATCAATATGTTGCCCGAACCTTTATTCAGCCAACTCAAGAATTACGGGAACAAGGTGTGCGGATGAAACTTTCGGCAGTCAGAAAGGTCGTTGAAGGAAAACGGGTAATTTTAGTTGACGACTCGATTGTGAGAGGGACAACCAGCCAAAGAATTGTTAATTTGCTAAAAGAAGCTGGAGCGACGGAAGTTCATTTGAGAATTGGCTCACCAGCTTTAAAATTCCCATGCTTTTATGGTATTGACATCCAAACTAGAAAGGAATTGATTGCAGCAAATCACACTCAAGAAAAAATGCGTCAGATTATTGGGGCGGACTCTTTGGAATTTTTGAGTGAGCAAGGTGTAATCGATTCGATTGGTCTACCTTTTGATGCACCTTACACGGGTCTTTGTATGGCTTACTTTAATGGTGATTATCCTACGCCATTGTACGATTATGAAGCTGAGTATTTCGCATCTTTACAAAGAGAAAAAGAACAAGAAACAACGGAGCAAAAGGAGGTCTTCAGGTGAGTAACCCTTATCAAAAAGCTGGTGTGGATGTAAAAGCTGGCTACCAAGCCGTTGAAAGAATGAAAAAACACGTGAAACGGACTGCAAACAAGGGCGTTATGGGTACCTTAGGCGGATTTGGTGGCTTGTTTGATTTGTCAGCTTACCAAGTGAAGCAACCGGTTTTGGTTTCTGGAACAGATGGCGTTGGCACAAAGTTACTGTTAGCCCAACAGTTACAAAAGCATGACACCATTGGCATTGATTGTGTGGCTATGTGTGTGAATGATGTACTTGCACAAGGAGCCAAACCACTGTTGTTTCTCGATTATATTGCCACAGGAAAGTTAGATCCAAGTGTTGTGGAACAGATTGTGGCTGGTGTAGCAGAAGGTTGCGTTCAAGCGGGATCGGCGTTGGTTGGTGGGGAAACAGCTGAAATGCCAGGACTGTATACACCCGAAGAATATGATTTGGCTGGTTTTACAGTAGGTGTTGCGGAAAAAGACCAGCTAATTGATTCGGCTTCCATTCAAGAAGGAGACGTGTTACTTGGTTTGCCATCTTCTGGTATTCATTCCAATGGGTTTTCATTGGTAAGAAAGCTTTTCTTTGAAGAACACGCGTTTTCCTTGGATGCCCAAATCAGTGAATATGGGATTGATCACCTGGGTTCGGTCTTATTAACGCCAACCAAAATCTATGTAAAGGATGTTTTACCTTTAATCGAAGCTCACTTGATTCAAGGTATTTCCCATATAACCGGTGGTGGTTTTTATGAAAATATTCCACGAATGCTACCAGAGGATTTGCAAGCTGACATCCAACTAGGATCATGGCCAGTCTTACCAATTTTCTCTTGCATGCAGGAATTAGGCGGATATTCTACACAAGATATGTTTGGTATTTTTAACATGGGCATTGGGATGATTTTAGCGATTCGCAAAGAAAATTTCGCAGCTGTCACCAAACAACTGTTTTCGACGAACACGCCCTTTTATCATATTGGGCAAGTGAAAAAGAAAACAGCTGAACAGGTTGTTTTAAAAGGAGAGACGGAATGAAGTTAGCCGTATTTGCCTCGGGATTTGGTTCAAATTTTTCTGCTTTATTGGAAGCAGAGAAGCAGAAAAAATTATCAGCTGAAATTGCATTATTAATTTGCGATCAGCCAAAAGCCAAAGTAATCGAACGAGCTGTCAATGAATCGATTCCTTACTATTGTCTTTCGCCTAAGGATTTTCCTAGTAAAGCGCATTTTGAAAAACAGCTTGTACAAATTTTGGAGGAGCATGAAATTGATTTGATTGTACTAGCGGGGTATATGCGTCTGATTGGTAGTACCCTACTCGAACCATATCGCAACCGCATCATTAATATCCATCCATCACTTTTACCAGCCTTTCCAGGAAGAACGAGTATTGCGGATGCCTACTACGCAAATGTAACAGAAAGTGGCGTGACCATTCACTATATTGACGAGGGCATTGATACCGGCCCGATTATTTATCAAGAAGTGGTGGCAAAAAAGCCAGATGATACGTTAGAAGCATTTGAATCCCGCATTCATTCAGTGGAGCATGCAATTTACCCAACAGTGCTTGAAAAAATCATTCAAGAAGGAGAAACCAATGAAAAAACGAGCGTTAATTAGTGTTTCCGATAAAACCGGCATAGTCACCTTTGCAAAAGATTTAGTAAAACACAACTATGAAATTATTTCTACGGGAGGAACCAAGCAAACTTTAGATGACGCAGGAATTCCCACACTTTCAATCGAAGAAGTTACCGGCTTCCCAGAAATTTTAGATGGCCGTGTAAAGACCTTGCATCCGATGATTCATGGGGGACTTTTGGCGAAGATGACGAATCCAGCGCATGTAGACACACTAAAAAAATTCGAAATTCAGCCAATCTCATTTGTGGTAGTTAATTTGTATCCTTTTAAAGAAACGATTCAAAAGCCAGGAATTACAGAAGATGAGGCAATTGAACAGATCGATATTGGTGGTCCGAGTATGTTGCGATCTTCAGCTAAAAATTTTGCATCTGTCACCGTTGTTGTCGATAAAGACGATTATCCAAAACTCGCTGAGGAATTGGATACTTACGGCGAGACGCAATTATCTACTAGAAAAAAACTTGCACTTAAAGTTTTCCAACATACCGCAGCATATGATGCACGAATTGCCGATTATTTAGCTGAACATACTGAGAAAAATCCGTTTCCTGATGAGTTATTGCTACAATATGAGAAAAAACAAGTGCTACGCTATGGAGAAAATCCACATCAGCAAGCAGCTTTTTACGTTCAAAATCCAGCTCCTGCCGGAACAATTGCCAGCACAAAACAACTTCACGGCAAAGAATTATCCTATAATAATATTCGTGACACCGATGCGGCGATGACGATTTTAGCGGAGTATAGCCGACCAACCATCGTTGCAGTGAAACATATGAATCCCTGTGGAATTGGTACGGGAACGACGATTGAAGAAGCATTTGATGCAGCGTATGCAGCAGATCCAGTGTCCATTTTCGGTGGAATCATTGCAAGTAATCAAAAAATTACCTTACCTGTTGCTGAACGAATGGCCAAAATGTTTTTAGAAGTGATTGTGGCACCTGAATATGATGAAGATGCACGGCAAGTATTAGAGAAAAAGAAAAATATTCGCCTGCTTTTGACGACAAAACCAACTACCGAACCAAATGATGCATGGACTTCCGTTTCAGTCGGTGGGGGCTTACTTATTCAAGGCCAGGATAATCTTGTAGAAGATGTGAAAACTTGGCAAGTCGTAACTAAGCGCAAACCAACAGTTGAGGAGCTACAAGCATTGGAATTTGCTTGGAAAGCCGTCAAACATGTAAAATCGAATGCCATTGTCTTGGCGAATGCTACGCAAACTGTCGGTATTGGTGCAGGTCAAATGAATCGAGTAGGGTCAGTGGAGATTGCACTTAACCAAGCTGAAAAAAATGAAGCATTAACGGGAGCTGTCTTAGCAAGTGATGCGTTCTTCCCGATGTCTGATAGTGTAGAACTCGCTGCCAAACATGGGATAAAAGCGATTATCCAGCCAGGTGGAAGCATTAAAGATCAAGAATCAATTGAGATGGCAGATCAGTATGACATAGCCATGATCTTTACGAATGTCCGACATTTTCGTCATTAAGGAGAGCAGAATGAATATATTAGTCATTGGTGGCGGTGGTCGTGAACACGCCATTGCCAAAAAGATCAAGCAAGATACACCAACCGATTCTGTTTTCTGTTGTCCAGGAAACCCCGGTATGACCATTGATGGCATTGAAACCGTTGTGATTGATTTATCAGATGTCGATCAACTGATCGCTTATGCAAAGAAACAAGCCATTGATTTAACAATTGTCGGTCCAGAACAGCCTTTATTAGATGGCTTAGTCAATCAATTTCAAGCAGCTGGCTTAAAAATATTTGGTCCGACCAAAGAGGCTGCGATGATTGAAGGATCCAAATCCTTTGCCAAAGAAGTGATGCAAGCTGCCAAGGTTCCAACAGCCACTTATCAATCATTTGATCAAGTCGACTCAGCAATCGCGTATTTGGAGCAACAAGAAGTCTTTCCAATCGTGTTAAAAGCGGATGGTTTGGCTGCTGGAAAAGGCGTTGTAATTGCTCAGACCAGAGCGCAAGCAATCCAAACCATCAAACGTATGATGGAAGATCGTATTTTTGGTGAAAGTGGTTCCCGAGTGGTCATTGAAGAATTTTTAGATGGGGAAGAATTCACGTTGATGGCCTTTGTCGATGGAGTCAATGTTTATCCAATGATTCCTGCTCAAGACCATAAACGCGCATTTGATGGTGACAAAGGTCCCAATACAGGAGGCATGGGTGCTTATGCCCCAGTACCTCAAATTCGTCAATCATTGATTGATGACAGTGTCGAAACAATTATGAAACCTGTTGCGCGCTATTTGGATGCACAAGGATCTTCTTATTCAGGAATTTTGTATGCTGGCTTGATTGTTACGCAAACAGGACCCAAGGTAATCGAGTTTAATGCGCGATTTGGTGATCCAGAAGCCCAAGTTGTTTTGCCATTGATGGAGTCCAAATTGGTGGAAGTGCTAGAAAGCTTGCTTGCTCACCAACCAGTTGACATTGCTTGGAGCAACCAAGTAAGCTTGGGCGTCGTCGTTGCGCGTGAAGGCTATCCAACCAAAGTGGAAGCGCCCCAGCAATTGCCAGATCTTTCAAAAACTCAGGATGTAGCTATCTATTACAGCGGTGTAAAAAAAGTTGAGGACCACACTTTTTCAAATGGTGGGCGGGTTTTATTGATGCAGGCAAAGGCAGATGAATTTCAGCAAGCGAAGACGACCATTTACCGAGAGTTAGCAAAAATGGCTTTTGATGGCTTTTACTACCGAAAGGATATCGGCTACAGAATACGGTAAAACACGAACATTAAAAATGATTCTATCTTAGAAAAGTTATATTTACTTGAATATTTTCGCGAAATCCTTTAAATTATTATGGGCATTACATTTTGAGAACATGCTTTTCAGTGTTCCAAAGATAAGTGAGGGATTACGATGTTTGATATGAAAGTTTTTGACTATGAAGATGTACAGTTGGTTCCGAATAAGTGTATTGTAAGTAGTCGTTCTGAATGCGATACAACCGTTACATTGGGCAAGCATTCATTTAGAATGCCAGTTGTTCCAGCTAATATGCAAACCATTATTGATGAATCAATTGCGGAATTTTTAGCGGCAAATGGGTATTTCTACATTATGCACCGCTTTGATGAAGCTGGTCGAGTTGCATTTGTTGAACGGATGCAATCATTAGGATATATTACGTCAATTAGTGTTGGCGTAAAGCCAAATGAATACACCTTTATTGATCAGCTTGTCGAAAAAAATCTGACGCCTGATTACATTACAATTGATATTGCTCACGGACATTCAAACTCAGTGATTGATATGATTCAATACATTAAACTGAATTTACCCGAAACGTTTGTCATTGCAGGCAATGTCGGCACACCGGAAGCAGTAAGAGAATTGGAAAATGCTGGCGCAGATGCAACAAAAGTAGGCATCGGACCTGGGAAAGTTTGCATTACTAAAATTAAAACAGGTTTCGGCACCGGTGGTTGGCAATTAGCGGCCGTTCGATGGTGCGCCAAAGCTGCCAGAAAACCGATTATCGCTGATGGCGGTATCCGTACCCATGGCGACATTGCTAAATCGCTCCGTTTTGGTGCAACGATGGTGATGATTGGCTCATTGTTTGCAGGACATGAAGAATCTCCAGGTGAAACCAAAGTTGAAAATGGCATTGTTTACAAAGAATACTTTGGTTCTGCATCAGAATTTCAAAAGGGCGAAAAGAAAAATGTTGAAGGAAAGAAAATCTGGATTCAACATAAAGGCTCATTGAAAGACACATTAATTGAAATGCAACAAGATTTACAATCTTCCATTTCATACGCAGGTGGTACTGATATAGAAGCCATCCGCAAAGTCGACTACGTCATTGTTAAAAATTCCATTTTTAACGGCGATACAATTTAAAAAAGCCAAATAAATCCCAAAACGTATTTACGCGTTTTGGGATTTATTTGCTCTTATACGTTTAAAAGTTGTTAACTAAATAATGAACCTGAATAATTCACAGTACTTAACAGTAACCCTTGTAAACCCTTCTGCTTGAACAGTTTTTGCAAATTATTTTTTTCACCCTTTGGGTGTAAAAAAGGGCACTCCTTATGGTATTGTTAAGTCGACAAAAACGTTACAATACAAGCAAGGAGTGCTCATATGTCAACTTTACAACACAAACAACTAACTTTCAATAAAAATATTACACTTGCCAACGATGGTGGCAAAATTTCTTCAGATAGCGGTCTTGTTCTGATAAAAGAGTTTATGCACCGGATTGGGTTTTCAAGCATACTTGAAGAGCAGGTAAAACTAACTGACAGCCGAAGAAACCCAAATCATATGTATAACGATATAATAGAGCAACTACTTTTACAACATATCGCTAGCTACTCAAAAGATGTCGCAGCGAATCGATTACGACTAGACCCCATCTTCAAAACTATCTTTTCCAACAAAAGCACTCTGGCATCACAACCAACGATTAGTCGCTTTTTCCAAGCAATCACAAAAGAAAATATCCCTCAGTTTATGCAGGTGGCCCAGCAGTTGGCAGATATGCAGATTGCTCAAAATAACATCCAAGACATGGTGATTGATCTTGATTCTACTCATTCGGACACATACGGAAATCAAGAAAGCTCAGATTTCAACAACCACTATCAGACTAACGGCTATCATCCTCTTGTCGCTTTTGATGGCTTAACCGGAATGTTTCTTGGTGCAGAATTACGCCCAGGTAACGTTTATACCTCAAGGAATATTGTCACTCATTTTTCAAAACATCCTTGCAATATGAATAGTATGGTTCGTGGTGACAGTGGTTTTGCAAAACCAGAAATTTACAATTTTTGTAATGAGAACGATATCCGTTTTGTGATTCGCCTGAAGGCGAATAGTCGTCTACGTAGCGAAGCTGAGCGATATGTCCTTTATAGTGATGAAACTGATTTCAGGACACATGAGGTACAGTATTTCTTTCTCACCTATCAAGCAGCGAGTTGGAAAAACGCAGAACGCGTCGCAGTTAGAGCTACCCGGGATGCTGGAAGTTTTCTCTTTACAAGATTTGAGTTTGTTCTCTCAAATTTCAGAAACGTATCGCCAGAAACTGTCTTCGCTCTCTATCAAAAACGGGGAACCATGGAAAATTTCATTAAGGAAATCAAAAACGGCTTTTATTTCGATAAGACTGATAGCTCAACTTTCACTGAAAACTCTGCGCGCATGGCGTTAGCTTGCATATCCTACAATTTGATTCATCTATTTAAAAAGACTGTACTTCCAGATTCAGAAAGAAATTCAACAATCGCCACGTTACGCTTTAAGTTGATTCATATTGGCGCAAAGGTAACAAAGCACGCAAGAAGAATAGCGATTCACTTGGCCTCATCAAATGTTTATGATGGTTTATTTTGGACTGTATTCCAGAGGATACAGTCGTTTAAATTATTGATTTAGCAGTCTTTTTCTAAAAATAGACCGACAAAGTACTGCCTAGAATCAACTCATTTTTAAAATAACGTACGATTTTTATTTAGTGGCACGTTATGAGAGGATCTCGTTCGTTTTTCTGATCTTTTTATTGACTCAACTTTCTATGAAACGACGGAAAAAGTATTTCATGAATAATTCAGGTAAAAGATGAGTAGCTCAAAAAATAAAAACTTGTTGTTCAAAAAGATATTGTCGATACAAATTTGAAAAAAACGCATTATAAAAAGCGCTTTCAGGTAGGAATAATTTTTTTTGCATTTTTTGTATTTGTTTAGAAAAATTGTCCTTTGTATTGGCTGGGCATTCGGAAAAAGGGCTTAATTTAATGAGCTGATACGGAGATAAGTCATAATGCCATAGCAATAAAACATAACTAGCATAAAGAAGAAAATTTCGCTCGTGTTCTGTTTTTATGTTTTTCATCGAGAGAATGGTAAAAAAATAATCAAGACAAATTGCAAGTACAAGTTAGCCACCTAGCGAAATAAAGCATGTTATTGATAAAGCTTCGTGCTGATTGACATTGAGCGTGGTGTGTTAGTCTGAACTGGAC
>NZ_JBHUMO010000063.1:0-364 GCF_042685105.1 Enterococcus camelliae
CGCAAATACGAAATTACATTCAGAATCAGAAAAAGAAGTGAGGTGAGAACGATGGGTTACAACACACGAGCGAAAACGGTTAGCGAAAAAATTGTCAGTCACACGCTGTCATTAGACAAGACCTGTGAAATTTACAATCAAGCATTAACCTATATCTTAAAAGTGATGTTTCAGGAATTTCCTATGAGCTATGAGGAAAATACAAACAAAGTAGCTCCAGTTATTGAGAAACTTATTCACCGTACCGCAAAAAATCCTCGACCGAAATATGAAGATTTTAACGTGTTGTTCCCTAAGTATCCCTCTTATCTTAGACGTGCCACAATAGCTTCTGCTTATGGTAAATGGTCTTCTTGGCGTTCAA
>NZ_JBHUMO010000063.1:374-613 GCF_042685105.1 Enterococcus camelliae
CTAGAATCGATAGACAATAAGAAAAAATTTACAAAAAAGGCACCTACCTCTCAATTTGAGCATAATGATTTCCCAGTACTCTATAAAGGGAATATGTATAACCAAATAGCCGATGGCTATGAAATTAAAGTTTATAAAAATAGTGATTGGGTTTGGGAAAAAGTGAGTGTTCAAAAAAAGACGGACTTAGTAAAACGAGGAATTACAGACTGGAAGCAGTGTAATCCCAAATTAGTTAA
>NZ_JBHUMO010000063.1:715-820 GCF_042685105.1 Enterococcus camelliae
GGTTAAACTTCATAAACTAAAAGAAGATAAAACGCGGATTCTAGCGATTGATCTAGGATTAACGAATAGTGCAGTGTGTTGCGTAATGGATAGTGATGGAACTGT
>NZ_JBHUMO010000064.1:0-22395 GCF_042685105.1 Enterococcus camelliae
TGTACGGAGCGGACTGATACTAATCGATCGAGGACTTAACCAAAAAGAAAAGAAACTCGAAGAGTTTTGATGAAAGACTTTGCATCCAGTTTTGAGTGAACAACCAACACTCAACCAAATAGTGTGGTGGCGATAGCAAGAAGGACACACCTGTTCCCATGCCGAACACAGAAGTTAAGCTTCTTAGCGCCGATTGTAGTGAAGGGTTGCCCTTTGTGAGAGTAGGACGTCGCCATGCTGGTTATTCCGGCATAGCTCAGTTGGTAGTAGCGCATGACTGTTAATCATGATGTCGTAGGTTCGAGTCCTACTGCCGGAGTTCTCAATTGTGAGAAAAAGAGTAAGAACATTGTTTCTTTCGTCCGGAGAGTTGTCCGAGTGGCCGAAGGAGCATGATTGGAAATCATGTAGATGGCTAAAGCTGTCTCAAGGGTTCGAATCCCTTACTCTCCGTTAAATGAATGGTCCGTTGGTCAAGCGGTTAAGACACCGCCCTTTCACGGCGGTAACACGGGTTCGATTCCCGTACGGATCATATTAATGAATATTTGGAGGTTTAGCTCAGCTGGGAGAGCATCTGCCTTACAAGCAGAGGGTCAGCGGTTCGATCCCGTTAACCTCCATAGAAAAATGGTTCCGTGGTGTAGGGGTTAACATGCCTGCCTGTCACGCAGGAGATCGCGGGTTCAAATCCCGTCGGGACCGTCTTTTCGAAATAGTTTCATTAGTAGAATATATGTAATAGTTGGCTCGGTAGCTCAGTTGGTAGAGCAATGGATTGAAGCTCCATGTGTCGGCAGTTCGATTCTGTCCCGCGCCATTTGGAGGAGTAGCGAAGTGGCTAAACGCGGCGGACTGTAAATCCGTTCCTTTCGGTTCAGTGGTTCGAATCCACTCTCCTCCATTTTTATCAATAGGGGCATAGTTTAAAGGTAGAACAGCGGTCTCCAAAACCGTTAGTGTGGGTTCAATTCCTGCTGCCCCTGCCATGGCGATCGTGGCGAAGTGGTTAACGCACCGGATTGTGGCTCCGGCACTCGTGGGTTCGATTCCCATCGTTCGCCTTTTCATTTTTGGGGTATAGCCAAGCGGTAAGGCAAGGGACTTTGACTCCCTCATGCGTTGGTTCGAATCCAGCTACCCCAGTTGCTTTAGAAAAGCAAAAATTGTATAATGGCGGTATAGCCAAGTGGTAAGGCAGAGGTCTGCAAAACCTTCATCACCGGTTCAAATCCGGTTACCGCCTTAGTACGATTAAAATACTATTAACAACAGGCCGGCGTGGCGGAATTGGCAGACGCGCTGGACTCAAAATCCAGTGCCCGTTGAGGGCGTGCCGGTTCGACCCCGGCCGCCGGTATTGACTAAGATGAGTCATCGTCTTAGTTTTTTAATTTATCCCTTTTATCTGTTTATGGCGATCGTGGCGAAGTGGTTAACGCACCGGATTGTGGCTCCGGCACTCGTGGGTTCGATTCCCATCGTTCGCCCTTTTTTTGGGGTATAGCCAAGCGGTAAGGCAAGGGACTTTGACTCCCTCATGCGTTGGTTCGAATCCAGCTACCCCAGTTAATTAGGTCAATTACCCAAAAGAGGAAAGTTAGTTAAAACCAAATAAAAAAAGATTGACGAACTGGAAAATGTTCGTCAATCTTTTTTTATTTGGTTACTTTTGTAGTAATAATTGATCATCTACTAAATCTGCGCCACTATTCTTTTGAAATAGTTCCATTAGCTTTGGAACTGTTAAGTGTTGTTTTTCTTCCCCTTGAATGTCCACAACTATTGTTCCTTGATGAAGCATTATCAAACGATTGCCATAACGAATGGCATCTTCCATATCATGAGTTACCATGAAGGCAGTGAGTTTTTGTTCATGAATTAATCTTTGCGTGAGCTCCATGACAGTAATGGATGTTTTGGGATCCAGTGCTGCGGTATGTTCATCTAATAAAATCAGCTCTGGACGTTCTAGCGTCGCCATTAATAAAGTGATTGCTTGACGCTGTCCCCCTGAAAGAAGACCAATTTCAGTTGTTAAACGTTTTTCTAAACCTAGATTTAGCATTGCGAGCTGCTCTCTGAAAAAGTCTTTGTCTTTATTTTTTACACCAGAAGCAAAGCCGCGCTTTTTGCCACGTTTCATGGCAAGTGCCAAATTTTCTTCCACAGTCAAACGTACAGCGGTTCCTAATTTAGGATCTTGGAAGACGCGTGAAATGTCTTTGGAACGCTTCATAACTGATTGCTTCGTAATATCTTTTCCATTTAATTCAATCTGACCAGAGGTAATCGAATGGGTGCCAGCTATACTATTTAAAAGGGTTGATTTACCAGCACCATTGCCACCAATAATCGTTATGAAATCACCTGGAAAAATTTCTAAATTTATTCCTTTTAGAACGTGATTTTCATTGATGGTACCTCGTTCGAAAATTTGATGAAGATCGCGAATTTTGATTACCGGTGTCATGCTAATTCACCTCTTTCTTCGAATGACTCTTTTTGCCAGGAAAGCCGTGAATACCTAACTTATCTTGAATTTGTGGCAATGACAAACAAATAACTAAAACAATTGCTGATGCGATTTTGGAGTCTGAAGGCTCAACATTGAATTCAAAAACAATTGCTAAAATAAAGCGATAGATGATGGACCCAACGACGATTGTCAGCAAACGCGTTAGCAGCGGTTTGTTTCGTAATAGCACCTCAGCAATAATAATAGAGGCCAATCCAATAACAATCGTTCCTACACCTGAATTTAAGTCCGCAAAGCCATTATTTTGTGCGATAAGAGCTCCAGAAAGGGAAATACAACCATTGGAAATCATATAGCCAATCATTTTCATGTTGTCGGTGTTTATTCCATTTGCCTCACTCATGTCGATGTTGTCACCAGTGGCGCGGATGGCCAGACCAATTTCTGTCTTAAAAAAAATAAAGAGTAGTGCAACAACAAGCGCTGCAATTAGCAAGCCAACAACGATAACAGCATTGATTTTGGTCAGGCCTAAATCCTGAATCCAAGAAAAAATCGTTGTTTCACCTAATAGCGAAATATTGGGTGCTTTTCCCATTACTCGGTTGGTTACGGAATAGAGACCAGTCATGGTAATAATTCCTGCTAAGAGTGCTGGAATTTTTAATTTCGTATGAAGTAATCCAGATACGAGTCCTGCTAAGACACCGCCACAAAATCCCAAAATTGTTGCGATAATTGGTGAAAAGCCGTGCGTGATGGACATTGCTGCAATACCTGCTCCTAATGGAAAGCTTCCTTCAGCAGTCAAATCAGCGATGTCTAAAATACGAAAGGTGAGGTAGACACCAATCGCAAGTAGGGACCATAGCACTCCTTGCGATGTAGCCGATTGTAAGATTGTAAAAAAATTGCTAATTGTCATAATAGTCATTCCCTCTATAAGTTGAACTTGATTATTCTGGTAGTTTGATTGAGATCGGATCAATGTCCAATGCTTTGGCCATATCTTTATTAATCGTTAATTTTAAATCTTTGGCCGATTCAATTGCAGTAGTTCTTGGTTTCGCATCACCATCAAGAATTTTGGCAGCCATGAGACCGGTTTGTTTTCCTAACGCTTCATAATCAATTCCATAAGTCGCAAGCCCACCTTGTTCAACTTGTTCAACAGATCCAGCAACAATTGGTGTTTTCGTTTCTTTTGCAACTTCACCAACGATTGTTGCGGCTGAAGCAAAAGTGTTATCAGTTGGAACATAAATACCATCGACATCTTTTGCAAGTGAAGTAGTTACTTGTTGGACATCATTTGTTGTATTGGCAGTCAAAACTTTGACAGCGACACCGGCTTTCTTCAAGGCTTTTTCAGCTAAGTCAGCTTGAATTTTTGAATTGGATTCGCCGGCATTGTACATAATACCAATCGTTTTTGCTTTCGGTACAATGCTGAGAAGTAAGTCGATTTGTTTGGCAATTGGCACCATATCCGTAGTACCGGTAATGTTACCACCTGGTTTTTTCTCAGTTTTCGCTAATTTTGCTGCAACTGGATCGGTAACCGCGGTGATGACAATTGGAATATCTTGTGTCTCATTGGCTAATGATTGAGCGGAAGGTGTTGCAATTCCAAGTAATAAATCAGGTTTTTCTTTTACTAATTTTTCACTCATACTTTTTAAGTTATCTTGATTATTTTGGGCATTTTGGTAATCGAACGTGATGTTCTTGCCCTCGGTATATCCGCCTTCTTTTAAGCCTTCTTTGAATCCCTTGTAAGCCGCATCTAATGACTCATGTTGGACAACTTGCAGCACACCTATTTTTTTCATTTCATTTGATGATGCACCAGAACTAGCTGTTTTTCCGCAGGCAGCCAAACTTAATAGTCCGATGGCAACGATTGAAGCAGTAACCATTTTTTTCATTTTTTTTCCCCCTTTAATTGTTTGCTCTAAAAAACCCATTCAGACAAGATCCAAATGGGTTTACAATCTTAGTGTTTTTTAATAAGATTCAGCCATTTGGATATGTCCACTGGCTAAAATCAGAGCGAAATACTTTAGCCATTCTAGATAGTACCTGAGTACTTGTATCCAGAATGCTGAATACAAGTCTATCTAAAGTAGTTAAAGTAATACGTATTCAATTGTGCGAGTTTTATTGTCTGTTTCATCATGGAACAACTTCCTTTCACATTGAATTGTATTTAGTATAAGAAAAGGAGAAAAAGATGTCAATAAGAAAATAAAAAATATTCAGAAAAATCAAAAGAAAAGCAATTATTTGATACGTCATTCAAAAAAATAATTGGTTTTCTGAAAAAAGCTATTCAAACAAAAGGATAACCTCACTTCATCGAAGCTAGCTACATTTCTGTTTGAATAGCAGGAAGAAACAATCTGTTTGCTACTAATTATTGTTTGTAATGACGAATCAGGTCTTTGACTTCACTAATACTGAAAATCTGAGAATCTTGGTAGAAACGATTGTGACTGATGTCTAAAGTATCATTGAAAAGGTGCTCATAGTCTGTGATTGAAAGTTTTTTCCGTTTATTAAGTAAAGATTCGTGGCTCTCTTTTTTTAGGTGTTTTTCATATCCTTCAATAAGATGGCCTGTAAAAAATTCAGCAACACTACCCGATCCATAACTAAATAGACCTATTTTATCACCGGCTTTTAAAGAAACGCTTGTCTCGAGAAGGGAGATAAGACCTAGATACAAAGAACCCGTGTAAAGATTACCAATCCGTTTACTATAGTGAATGCTCTCTTCATAACGTTGTAGCAAACGATTGGCGGTATCAGCATCGACATCTGCCAGTTTGGCTAGCAAGGCTTTTTTTCCCATTTTTGTATAGGGGACATGAAAACAAAGTGCAGCAAAATCAGTAAATGTTTTTGTATATCGCTTTTCATATTCATCCCAAGTTTTTTGAAAGGAATCAATATAGGTTTGATTGGATAAAGGACCATCGACCTCAGGGTATAAATTTCCAGTTGGTCGCCAAAAATCATAAATATCTTGTGTTAATGTGACTGTCTCATCCGTTAAAGCTAAAATGCGAGGATTTGCAGAGAGCAATATGGCCACGGCTCCTGCTCCTTGTGTTGGTTCACCACCGGAATTTAGACCATAGCGGGCATTGTCAGTCGCAATAACCAAAACATTGCTTTCTGGATGAGCGGCTAGATGATTGACCGCTATTTGGATACCTGCAGTAGCGCCATAACAAGCTTGTTTGATTTCAAATGCGCGTGTGAAGGGATTGAGGCCTAACAACCGATGTAAAACAACAGCGGAAGCTTTTGATTCATCAAGGCTTGATTCAGTTCCAACAATAATCATATCAATTTTTTTTTGAATTTCGGGTGTGAGAATCTGCTTCGCTGCATTTGCTGCGAAAGTGACAATATCTTGGGTTTTAGGTGCCACAGACATTTGGGTTTGACCAATTCCAATTAAATATTTATTTGGGTCAACCCCCCGTGCATCTGCAAGTTCAGCCATATCTACATAAAAAGGTGGTGCATAAAAAGACAGTTGATCAATACCAACAAGCATAGTGTTCTCCTTTCGAGTTCTGTGAATTTGGATAACTATAAAATAACATACATATGATTGGAAAATAATCTCTATGAAAGAATTTTAAAGATTGTTAAAGAATCTTTTTACAGTGGCCTCTGTAGTTTATCAGGTATTCTTTTTTCACTAGAACCATGCTATATTTTTTATGGAGGTGGCCAAGTGGAAAAAATAGTAGTGATTGATGCGTTACGGACGCCAATTGGGAAATACCATGGAAAATTAGCAAACTATTCAGCCGTTGAGTTGGGGGAAAAAGTAACAAATGAGTTAATACGGCGGCAAAAAGAGATTGCGAAAAAAATTAATTACGTTATCTTTGGAAATGTATTACAAGCTGGAAATGGCCAAAATCCAGCAAGACAAATTAGTTTAAAATCTGGTTTAGATGTATCGATACCAGCTGTTACGGTAAATGAGGTATGTGGTTCGGGAATGAAGGCTATTGCACTTGCTCGCCAGATGTTGCAATTACATGAAGCAGAAGTTGTTCTTGCTGGTGGGGTGGAAAGCATGACCAATGCTCCGTCAATCAGTCATTTCGACAAGGCAACTCAAACCTATTCAAGTCCTGAACCAGTCATGTTTGTAGATGGGTTAAAAGATGCAATGAGTGGTCAAATGATGGGAATGACAGCGGAAAATGTGGCACATCGTTATCATATATCAAGAGAAGAGCAAGATAGTTTTGCGTTTTGTTCTCAAAAAAAGGCAGCACACGCCCAAGAAAATGGGTGGTTTGCTAAAGAAATGGTTCCTATTCAAATCAATGATGACGAGTATTTGACTCTGGACGAAGGGATTCGGCCGCAAACCACAAAGGAAAAATTGGCTACGTTAAAAACCGTGTTCCAAAAAGAAAACGGGACAGTCACAGCCGGTAATGCTTCAACAATCAATGATGGGGCCTCAGCAATGCTCCTTTGTACGAAAAGCTATGCATTGGCTAATCAAATCCCTTACATTGCGGAAATAGAGGACCTTGTTGAAGTTGGGATTGATCCTGAAATAATGGGCATTTCACCGATTAAGGCAATTGAAAAATTGCTGCAACGCAATCATAAAGCGATAAATGACATTGATTTATTCGAAATAAATGAAGCTTTTGCTGCATCGTCACTCGTTGTTGAACGTCAGTTGGGAATTCCACAAGAAAAGGTGAATATAGCAGGAGGGGGAATTTCGCTCGGTCATGCAATCGGTGCGACAGGGGCACGGATTGTCACGACATTGATTCATCAATTACGGCGAACCAATCAAAAAACAGGAGTTGCATCTTTGTGTGTCGGAGGAGGAATCGGTCTGGCTTTGTTGCTACAATTGCCAGAGCGCATAAATTCCGACAAACAAGTACGCCCTTTTTATAAGAAAACGCCTTTAGAACGAAGAGCAGAACTGCAAGAAAAAGGAATAATTACGAGCAAGCAGCAAAGCATTCTTTCAAACCAGGAACTTCCTGAAAGTCTGAGTGATCATTTAATTGAAAACCAAATAAGTGATTTCCCTTTGCCTATGGGGATAGCTAGGCACTTAGTTATTAACGGAAAAGAATACGCAGTTCCATTAGTTACAGAGGAGCCCTCAGTCATTGCTGCTTGCAGCAATGGTGCAAAAATGGCAAAGACTACTGGTGGTTTTACTGCGACTGCCACCAAACGATTATTAAGAGGACAAATTGTTTTTACTCAAGTAGGAGAGACCAAAAAATTTGTCCAAACACTTGAGGAAAATAAAGAGCGATTCTATCAAGTAGCTGAACAGGCCTATCCTTCCATTATCAAACGAGGTGGGGGAGTCCGAGATATTAAAGTGAGAACATTTTTTGATTCTCCGACAGCTGTTTCACTAGATATTTTTATGGATACTCAAGAGGCGATGGGAGCCAATATGTTAAATACCGTATTAGAAGAAATTGCCAATGAGATAAGGCGAATAACATCTGAAAAAATTTTGATGAGTATCCTGTCAAATTATGCAACGGAGGCAATTGTTTCGGTAAGGTGTACCATTTCTTTTGATCAATTAACCAAAGGAACAGACGGGAAAATTATCGCACAAAAAATTGTCGAAGCAGCTCGTTATGCGAAACACGATGTCTATCGAGCAACAACGCATAATAAAGGCATAATGAATGGAATTGAAGCGTTTGTTTTGGCAACTGGAAACGATACTAGGGCAATTGCAGCTGCCATTCATACCTACGCAGCGCGCAATGGATCGTATCAAGGTTTGAGTGATTGGACTGTATCCGAGAATGGGTTGACTGGAGCAATGGAATTGCCACTTATCATGGCATCAGTTGGTGGAGCTACAAAGGTATTGCCAAAAGCCCATATTGTTCATGAAATGTTAGGAAACCCCAGCGCACAAGAACTGGCTTTTGTTGCTAGTGCTGTCGGATTAGCTCAAAATTTGGCAGCTTTAAGGGCGCTAGTGTCTGAAGGCATTCAACGTGGACATATGGAACTGCAGGCGCGCTCGCTTGCGATGAGCATTGGGGCAAAGGCTGAGGAAATTGATCAGGTTGCAGAGAGATTATCACGAGACGAAATGAACCAAACAAAAGCCCAAGCCTATTTACAAGAAATTCGTCAACAAAGTAAAAAAGGAAAGTCCAGTTAAGAAAGATATTGCTGAAAGTTCCTATAAATGAGAGAAAATTAGCTCTTTTAGTAGAAATCGCTTTATTTTTTTTCAAGAATAGCATAAACTAGAGTTTGTAGGTATTTATAATTGAAGTGTTGGTTAGGAGGATATACGGTATGACGGAATTTGAGAATAATCAAGTGGAAAATGTGAATGTATCAATGGAAGATGCTTTAAACAGCTTCAAAGAAGTAAGTGTCGGCGATGTTGTAAAAGGTGAAGTCTTGGCAGTTGAAGACAAACAAGCCATCGTAGGTATCGAAGGTGCTGGAGTGGAAGGTGTTGTTCCAGTAAAAGAACTTTCGACCTTGCCAGTTGAGGATATTAACGAATTGGTAAAAATTGGGGATGTGTTGGATCTAGTTGTCATTTCTACAATTGGTAAAGACAAAGAAAATGGAAGTTACTTGCTTTCAAAACGCCGTTTAGATGCGAAAAAAGTCTGGGCAGATATTGAAAAAGACTTTGAAGAAGGCAAAATCCTCGAAGCACCAGTAACAAATATAGTAAAAGGTGGCTTAGTCGTTGATGTTGGTGTGAGAGGTTTCGTCCCTGCATCGATGGTTGAAGATCATTTTGTTGACAATTTTGAAGAATATAAGGGACAAACCCTAACGTTAAAAATCATTGAAATTGAACCTTCAGAAAACCGTTTAATTTTGTCTCATAAAGCAGTAGTTGAAGCGGAAAAAGAAGGGAAAAAAGCTGAATTATTGGCCTCCATTAAAGAAGGCGACCGTTTAGAAGGCAAAGTTGCTCGCTTAACAAATTTTGGTGCCTTTATTGACTTAGGTGGCATTGATGGATTGGTGCATGTTTCTGAAATTTCCCATGGTCACATTGCGAAACCTAGTGATGTTTTATCCGTTGGTGATAGCGTTGAAGTGGCTGTGCTTTCTGTTGATCCAACAACCGAACGTATCTCTCTATCCATCAAAGATACATTGCCTGGACCTTGGGATAATATTGAAGAAAAAGCCCAAGTTGGTTCTACTCTGGAAGGGACTGTCAAACGCTTGACCAGTTTTGGTGCATTTGTTGAAGTTTTCCCTGGTGTGGAAGGTTTAGTGCACATTTCTCAAATTTCACATAAGCATATCGCTACTCCTCATGAAGTTCTTCATGAAGGCGATAATGTACAAGTGAAGGTGTTGGAAGTCAATCCGCTTGATCATCGGATAGCGTTAAGTATTAAAGCCTTGGAAGAAAAACCTGAACAAGAAAAGGCTACAGAACCTGAAGAAGAATCTTATGAACTTCCTGAAGAATCAACTGGATTTACAATGGGTGATATTTTAGGCGATGCAATGAAAGAAGCCGATTCTGAAGAATAGATTGATTTTTATTGAATCTAGGCATTCATTACTCATCATTTTTGGGTGAGTGATGAATGTCTTTTTTCATGTAGTTTTGTAAATTTACAAATTAACAGATGCTGCGTTTTCACTTAGTTAGGATGAGTTCAAAGTCGGTCAGCTTTTATTCTTTTTAGAGAGAAGGTATGAAAACTAGCCGTCAGAACTGTGCAATGGTTTTCCCAATTTCTGCTAAGTAACTATCGACGAAATGAAGAAAAAGCCCCGTTTAAAATTTTTAAAAAAAATGATAAAATAAAGAGATTAGAAAATGATTGAATAAAACAAGGAGTTACTAAAAATGAAAAAAAAATTGCTGGTAGCAACAGTCTTATCATTAAGCCTGTTCTTAGCTGGTTGTGCAAAATGGGTTGATAAGGGGGAATCAATTACTGCTGTGGGATCATCTGCACTACAGCCTTTAGTTGAATCCGTTGCAGAAGAGTTCCAATCGAACAATCCAGGGAAATTTATCAATGTACAAGGTGGTGGTAGTGGTACTGGTTTAAGCCAAGTACAAGCGGGTGCAGTTGAAATAGGTAATTCAGATTTATTTGCCCAAGAAAAATCCGGAATTGATGCAGACAAATTAGAGGACAATCGCGTAGCTGTCGTTGGTATTACACCGATTGTTAACAGTAAAGTGGGTGTCAAAACTATTTCTTTAGAGAATTTAAGGAAGATTTTTACAGGTGAAATCACTAATTGGAAAGAACTAGGAGGAGCTGATACCCCAGTTGTTCTTTTAAACCGTGCTTCTGGAAGTGGTACCAGAGCGACATTTGAAAAATGGGTCATGGATGGACAAGAAACAAAACAAGCCCAAGAACAAGATTCAAGTGGAATGGTTCGTCAAATAGTTGGAGACACAGCGGGTGCAATTAGTTATGTCGCTTTTTCTTATGTAACTAAGGATGTTCAGACATTAGCCATTGCTAATGTCAAACCCACAGAAGAAAACGTGATGACGAATAAATGGATTATTTGGTCCTATGAACACATGTATACTCAAAAAAATCCTGATCCATTGACACGAGAGTTTATTGATTATATTTTATCTGATGAGATTCAAGAAAATTTAGTGCCAAAGCTAGGGTACATCCCGGTATCGAAAATGAAAGTGGAAAGAGACTGGCAAGGAAATCTAATAAATTAACAACCATTTACAAGAAATTTACAATCTTAACAATATTCTTACAAAACGTTTAATAGAAATTGATATTGAACCTTTACACTTAGACTGTGAAAAAAGTTTTGAGGAGGACCCTCTATTGGAAGATGTAAAAAAAGTGTTAATGAAAAAATCAAAACGTTCAAAAATGGAGCAATTTGGAAAATTAATTAGCTTTCTCTGTATTGCATTAATTGTCATTGTTGTAGTATCGATTTTCTATTTTGTAGCAAGCAAAGGCTTAGCAACCTTTTTTGTAAACAAAGTGAATGTCTTTGATTTTCTATTTGGATCCAAATGGAATCCTGGTGTTGTTGGTTCAGATGGTAAACCGCTAGTTGGCGCTTTACCGATGATTTTAGGATCGTTTATTGTCACATTGCTTTCAGCTATATTGGCAACGCCCTTTGCCATTGGGGCTGCTGTGTTTATGGTTGAAATTTCACCAAAGCAAGGACAAAAAGTTCTACAACCAGTTATTGAATTACTAGTGGGTATCCCTTCAGTAGTCTATGGATTTATTGGTTTATCGGTTGTCGTGCCTTTCATAAGAACGATTTTTGGGGGAACTGGTTTTGGTATCTTAGCAGGGACATTTGTTCTTTTTGTCATGATTCTGCCAACAGTAACGACGATGACCGTGGATGCGTTGCGTGCAGTTCCAAGGTATTATCGGGAAGCATCTTTAGCATTGGGTGCAACGCGATGGCAAACAACGTATAAAGTTGTTCTTAGAGCGGCAATCCCAGGCATTTTAACGGCGGTTGTTTTTGGAATGGCAAGAGCCTTTGGTGAAGCATTAGCTATTCAGATGGTGATTGGGAATGCGGCACTGATACCTACGAGCTTAACCACTCCTGCATCCACCTTAACGTCCATTTTGACAATGGGAATTGGAAATACAATTATGGGAACATTAGAAAATAATGTTTTGTGGTCATTAGCTTTGATTCTACTGTTAATGTCTCTACTGTTTAATATCATTATTCGATTGATTGGTCGAAAGGGGGCAATGAAGTAATGACTGCAAAACGCGCAGATAAAATAGCAACAGGTATTCTTTATGCCATCGCCGGAGTGATTGTTTTACTTTTGACCGCCTTATTACTTTATATTTTGGTTCGAGGTGTTCCTCATATTTCATGGGAGTTTTTAACACAACCGTCCAAGGCATATCAAGTAGGCGGGGGGATTGGTATTCAATTATTTAATTCCTTTTACTTGCTTTTGGTTACAATGGTCATCAGTTTTCCAATTTCATTAGGTGCGGGAATCTATCTTTCAGAATATGCAAAACAAAATTGGATAACGGATGTGATTCGAACCTCTATAGAAATTTTAAGTTCATTGCCTTCTGTTGTAGTCGGATTATTCGGATTTTTAGTATTTGTTTTGCAATTTCAATATGGTTTTTCGATCATTTCTGGTGCACTTGCACTGACGTTCTTTAATTTGCCACTCTTAACACGAAATGTTGAAGAATCATTGCGGGCGATACCAGCTACCCAACGTGAAGCAGGATTAGCATTGGGCTTATCTCGTTGGGAAACGGTCTTGCGAGTGGTCGTTCCAGAGGCAACTCCAGGTATTTTAACAGGGGTGATTTTAAGCTCAGGCCGGATTTTTGGGGAAGCTGCTGCACTTATCTATACGGCAGGTCAGAGTGCTCCGGCATTAGATTTCAGTAACTGGAATCCGCTGAGCGCTGCCAGTCCGTTAAATATATTCCGTCAAGCTGAGACGTTGGCTGTATATATTTGGAAAGTGAACTCTGAAGGGACCAAGCCGGATGGAGATGCCATATCAGCGGGAGCATCAGCTGTTTTAATCATTGCGGTACTTGCGTTTAATTTTGGTGCTCGCGCATTAGGGAAACGTCTTTATAAGAAAATGACCTCGGCAGCGTAAGGAGAAGAAAAATGACAGAGTACAATTTAGCTGATCGCCATATTATCGATATCAAACAACCGGCAGAAATTATTATTGAAACAAAAGATTTGCATGTTTTTTACGGAAAAAATGAAGCCATTAAAGGGGTGGATTTGGCATTCGAAAAAAATAAAATAACAGCATTGATTGGACCATCTGGCTGTGGAAAGTCGACATATCTAAGAAGCCTTAATCGAATGAATGATGAAATCCCTAATACGTCTATCACGGGAAAAATTCTCTATAAAGATGTGGATGTCAATTCAAAAGAGGTAGATGTTTACGAAATGCGCAAACGAATTGGTATGGTTTTTCAACGACCAAATCCGTTCAGTAAATCAATCTATGAAAATATAACATTTGCTCTTAAAAGACATGGTGAGAGAGACAAGAAAAAATTAGATGAAATTGTTGAAACAAGTTTAAAGCAAGCAGCCTTATGGGACCAAGTAAAAGACAGTTTGCATCAAAGTGCACATGCACTTTCTGGTGGGCAGCAACAACGCTTGTGTATTGCTCGAGCCATTGCGATGAAACCAGACATCTTACTGCTTGATGAACCAGCAAGTGCCTTAGATCCGATTTCTACAAGCACTGTCGAAGAAACACTGATTAACTTAAAAAAGGATTACTCAATTGTAATTGTAACCCACAATATGCAACAAGCTGCGCGAATTAGCGATTATACCGCCTTTTTCTATTTAGGATATGCCATCGAGTATGACAATACGCGTAAAATCTTCACCAGACCAAAAATAAAGGCGACTGAAGATTATGTTTCTGGACATTTTGGGTAGATGGAGGGTAGCGTAAAATGACAAAGCCAATGATTAGTTCGAGAGATTTACATCTTTACTATGGGAAAAAAGAAGCATTAAAAGGAATTGATTTAGATATTTACGAGCATGAAATCACAGCCATGATTGGTCCTTCTGGCTGCGGGAAATCAACCTATTTACGATGTTTAAATCGTATGAATGATTTGATACCCAATGTTACGATAACCGGAAGTGTGATGTACCGCGACAAAGATATTTATAGCCCTAAAATGGATACAGTTGAACTCCGAAAAGAAATTGGGATGGTCTTTCAACAACCCAATCCCTTTCCTTTTTCAGTCTATGAGAACGTTGTGTATGGCTTACGTCTAAAGGGTGTGCATGATAAGCAATTATTGGACAAGGTTGTTGAAGAAAGTTTAAAAGCTGCTTCTGTATGGGAAGAAACGAAAGACAATCTGCACAAAAGCGCGCTTTCGTTTTCAGGTGGACAACAGCAACGGATTTGTATCGCGAGGGTATTAGCAGTCAATCCCAAACTAATTTTATTAGATGAGCCAACAAGTGCACTCGATCCAGTTTCTTCTGGTAAAATAGAAAGCACCTTACTAGAACTGAAAAAACAATATACGTTGGTAATTGTGACGCACAACATGTCGCAAGCTTCACGTATTTCTGATAAAACTGCTTTTTTCTTGAATGGAAATCTTATTGAATACAATGAGACCAAGAAAATTTTCTTGGATCCTAGTAAAAAGGAAACGAATGATTATATTTCTGGTAGATTTGGGTAAGTAGGAGGAGAAAATTATGTTACGTTCACAATTCGAAGAGGATTTGCTTAATTTGCATAACCAATTTTATGAAATGGGGATGATGGTAAGCAGTGCTATTCATAAATCAGTAAAGGCTTACGTCAAACATGACAAAAATTTAGCAAAAGAAGTTATTGCCAATGATGAGCACATCAACGAGTTAGAAATATCACTTGAAAAAACAAGTTTTGAAATGATTGCATTACAACAACCAGTGACAACCGATTTAAGAAACATTATTACAGTTATGAAAGCCAGCTCCGATTTGGAACGAATGGGTGATCATGCCGTTTCGATTGCAAAATCAACGATTCGCGTAAAAGGGGAACCTCGAATAGCTGAGGTCGAAAAAGAAATTTCAGATATGTCCAATTATGTCAAAAAGATGGTTGATAATGTCTTAGTTGCTTATGTGAAGACGGATCAAAAAGATGCTCGATTGATTGCACAAATGGATGAAAAAGTAAATAAATACTACAATGATATTTATTATAAGACAATTGATTCGATGAAAGAAAATCCCCAAACAGTTATCAGTGGAACGGAATATCTTTATGTCGCACAATATTTAGAACGAATTGGTGATTACGTGACGAATATTTGTGAATGGATTGTTTACCTAGCTACTGGAAAAATTACGGAACTCGGTTCAACACAAGAACCAAAAAGAGGGTAACCAAATTGTTTTTTACTCCGAAAGTTGGCTCAATGGCTAGCTTTTGGAGTTTCTTACAATAAGGGTATCCTCTTTTTTTATCTATCGTTCAACTAATGGAACTGCAGCGAAAGCCTCGATGATTGGAATAACCTCAAGCTTTAGCTTGTATTTCCGGTCAAGTGCTGGTTCAATTGTGTACTTGTTTTCTGCTAGTTTGGAAACAGATGCAAGCAACCGTTTTTCTTTGCTTGTTTTTTCATAGATTATCAATGCTTCATCTGTATCTTCAATTGCGAATTTAGGAAAACGTTCTATTTCTTCAATAAAAGCTCGAGTTTTCGTTCCTTTTGATTCATCCAGCGAATCTGCTGGTTGCTCCGTCGTATCTTGGATAGTCGTGGTCGTAGTTTCATTTGATACTTGTTCTTGTTCCGCTACCCAATAACTTGCAACCTCTTCGACTAAGTTGGAACTAAAACGATCGAGCAAGCCTTGTTCCCCTTTTTGAATTCGTTTGACAACAGTTATAAAATTCTCATCCAAGGGTACTTTTATTTGTTGATCACGTGTAGTTGGCTGCAATAATTCGATGCGCATTTCATTTTTTTCTTGTGGATTTAAAAAAACGCGAAGGCTTAATCGATACTCTTCTTGGGCTTTTTCTTCCATTTTTTGAAATAATTGCTGACGTGCATCCCCAAAAGATGGACGAAATTGTTGTTTTAGTTTAGCTAATTGTTTCTTTTTCATGATGTTCCCCTTTCAATACCTTCTGATTATATGAAAAAAAGAACTATTTGAACAGATTTTTTTTGAATAATGAAAAATCAATGAGAGTCAATTTCACTTTTCAACTGTTGCAAAGAGGTATATTTAGGGATAATGAGAAGCAAATTTTGTGATTGATTCCAACAGACTAATTGGTTTTTCCATGTTTTACTTTCAAAATTTGGACCCAATCGTTGGTTGAGTTCCAACAGAATTTTTGGGGCACTCCATTCTCTAATGGGGAAGTGCTGAATGATGGATTCCTTGATGATAAAAATAAATGATGGTTGCAATGCTCGAGTTATTTTGACTGGTAGCTGATCCAAGCGCTCTTGAATAGTCATAGTTTTTCACCTCATTGAAATTGTAGCAAGAATTCATTTAAAAAGTCAAAGAATGGAGAGACCATTTTGGTGGTTGCTCTCCATTCTTTTTATCTAAGCTTATTCTGTTAATGTTTCATCAGTCTTTTGGTTATCAATGATGAGGAGTGCAATCATCACGTACAATATCCAACTATCCCTTGAATAAAGCGTATAGCGCGGATTCCAAAGGCTAGCATATTTGGACTTGTATTCTCTTAACCCTTGGAACGAGTACAATTCTGATCCAAATTCGTAAACAAATGCAGCAATACGTTCTTGGATAAAGCTACTACGATATTTTCCAACATTTGATAGTGGGGCCATCCCTAAGTTGAAATAATGAATGCCATCCTCTTTTAAATAGTCAAAGAGATGAATAAACAAGAAGTCCATACTTCCGGAAGGGGCTTTTTCTTTGTGATGGCGCATTAAGTCAATAGTGGCACTTTCTTTAGTATAGGTTGGAATAATATTAGCAAACGAGACAATTTCACCTGCTTGGTTTTTTACCAAAGCAATTGGATTCCGTTGCAGATAGGGTTCATCGAAGAAACCTAATGAGAAGCCTTTTTCTTTTCGACCTTCTAACCAACTATCAGAAATTGCTCTTAGTTCAGTTATCACTTGATTTGTAAATGGAGGCTGGACGACTTCGAAGGTATAGCCTTCTTTTGTTAGGCGATTCATTAAGGCACGCGCACCCCGTTGCTTTTTACCTGCTAATGAAAAACTATGCAAATCAACAAGAGCTTCTTCGCCCATCTTAATGAAGTCATAACCAAATTCATGCATGGTCAGTACTGTCTTTTCACTGACTTCATAGAAAACGGGTAGGTATCCAAGAGCATCACAATCAAAAATAAAGGCTTTTAATGCGGCGGTAAAGTCTTCCTTTTTACCAGAAGGATTGCCCATGACCACACATTTGTTATTGATTGTCCGAAATTGTAGAAAGACAGTTGGTTCGGTTTCCTCGTAATAAATGTACATCTCTTTGTCACGTAGAAAGATTAATTCACTATCAATATTTCCGCCATACGTTGTTAAAATATGATTGGCAACCTCTTTATTTAGCGGTTCTCCAACTTTTTTCTTAAATCCTCGTAAATAACGAGTAAATAGGGACAAAAAGGCAATAACAATCATAATGGCAATGAAACCAGACAACCACGCTTTTTCGGATGGAAACAGTAGGAAAGAGCCGGGTTTTAAGGGGTGATGATAATGGTGACCAAAATGATTCGAAAAACTTGGCAAATTGTAAAAACCGATAATCAAGTAAAGAATGGTTAAAATGCCATAGATGATTCCATCAACGGTCATGGTTTCCCATGAGTAGACCAATTGTTCACGGTATAATTCACGTTTGGCAACAATAACCAAAAGAAGCAGTAATACAAAATAAAAGACCGTCAATAGACTAAAATCGGTAAGAAAAGCGTAAAAAATAGTAACAACTAACAGAATAATGGTCGGCCAGTATGCGCGTTTTACGCGTGCTGCAATTCCGCGTCCCATGATGAGCAATGAAAACCCAAGTAAAATACTAGGGAACTGTGCGATAATATGCAATCGAAATGGATTTAAATGTTCTAGCCATTTATTCGTTGTGAAAGCTTCAGGTATGGTTGCAACTAAAATCATAATCATTCCTGAAAAATAGAGCAGTCCAACAATTAGTTTATGGAAAATTTCAATAACTAACTGTAAAGGAATCCCATTGTACTTTTCATCTAACTTTGTAAACAAATGTTTTGAAAAAAGTAACGCTCCAAGCAGAAATGGTAGAAAATAATAGGCAATCCGATATAAGAGCAACCATAGAACAACTGTTTCTCTGGGTAGTCCTAATGAAGAAAAGCCAAGAATCATCATAACATCAAAACTTCCCAGACCTCCAGGAATCATCGAAACAATCCCGATAACAGTGGCCGCAATGAAAAGTGGAATAGCATCACTTAGGGGAATAGGGCTTTTTAGGAAATAACCAATTAATGAAAAGGTGACAATCATACCCGTCCATTCAAAAAAGGAGGTCGCGGTTAGACGCCATCTATTTTTAACCGAAAGACCACTCAGGAGCCCTTCTTTTTTTCTACGGGCGAATAAAAAAACAATCGGGAAATAGAGCCCTGCTCCCAAAAGCCAAATCCAGTATTGCTTCACGTAATCAGATAATGAAAAAAACTGGATTAAAACAAAGAAAAAGAGACTATAAATCGAAAGACCAGATAGAACAAAAACAAGAATTTTAGTTAAAGCACCAATAATCCGCTTATCCTTTGCTCCTTTACCAAAAAATTCATTTCTTAAACCTATACTGACTAGACCGCCAAACCCTGCGAGATTATTTATGGTGTTAATAATCCAACTAGCTTCAAAGATATAGCGATTGGGATATTCAAGATTGGCCATTTTTTTTAAGGTAAAGTCATATCCAAGCATTGGGATGATGGCAATTAACCCAACGAGTAGAATGATAGCAAATTGCCACCAACTGACATTGTCCAAGATATTCTGGAATTTTGATAGTGATAACGTCTTAAATATTGATAGTAATTGTGCGACAACCAAAACGGATACAATTAAGATGAACATCCCTTTTAAAAAGGTCGCGTGTTTTTTGATAAGCTGAATGGCTTTTTTCATCGGTTTTTTTCTCCCCCCATTAGAAAATTGACAACTTCTGTATTAAAAGTTTTTGGTGATGTTTGAGCTAACAAATGTCCTTGATTAGGAATAAGTACAAATTTTGCATGTGGAATGGCACTTGCAATCGACATGGAATGCTCAATTTTAATAATATCTTTTTTTCCGACGATGACTAAGGTCTCAGCCGAAATTTTTTTTAGTGCGGTCTTTGACAATCCGGTAGGTTGAATCATTAAGCGGATGACGGCCTTTCTTTTTCGAAAGTAAGTAGAAAATAAAGCAAGAAAGCTAACAAAAGCATATTGAATATCCGTCACGATTCGAATAAGAGGTTTTACTCCTTTAACAGCGTAGTTTCCAGCATTTAAAATGAGCTTGGCTACTTTTCCTGGATAAGTTGCTGCGAAAGCCATCGCTACATTCGCGCCATCACTAAATCCTAAAATATGAGCACTTTGGATTTTTTCATAGCAAAACAAAGTATTTAAGTCTTCTGCCATTAATTGATAAGAAAGAGCATCCTGCTGATTGGTAGACTGACCATGACCGCGACTATCAACAACTATGACGCGAAAATTTTGAGCAAAATAGGGAATTTGATGTTCAAAATAGGTGCGATCGTTACCATTTCCATGTAATAAGATAAGTGGAAAGCCAGCACCAAAGATTTCATAGGCCAGCATACTCTTATCTTCTAGCATAATTTTTTTTGACGTACCATTATCCATGAAGAAAATCTCTTCCTTTCTCTAAAGATAGTTTAACAGTAAAATGAAAAGAAATGATAGTTATAGTATAACGACTCCGTAAAACAAATGACAGCAAGAACCGCGAACATTATCGTAAGCTATCCTTGAGGAATCATTGATTTTTTTTAAAGTTTATGTGTTCCATGAATAAATGATGGACAGTTCTGTCTGAGAATAGTAACCTATAAAAAGTGTAAAAGAGAGAAACAAAAAGGTTGGTTCTTTATTTTGACAAGAAGAATAAGAAAATATTTGTTTTTTGGCTTCGTTATTGTGTTAGCAACAATGAGTATCTTTATGGGCTATCGAAATTATCGAATATTAAAACAAGTTCATACATTTGAAAATTTAATCACCAAAGAGACAAAAGAAAATGGCATAGCGGAATACAGTGATTTGGCTATGAGCATTATTTTTACAGAATCAAAAGGGCTAGGAGAGGATCCGATGCAGAGCTCAGAAAGTTTAAGCAATACCCCAGGGACAATCAAAACTTCTGAGAAAAGTGTGAAGCAAGGTGTCGCTTTCTTGGCAGAAGCCATCAAACGAGCAGAAGCGGAGCATACCGATCTTTGGACTGCTGTTCAAGCGTACAATTTTGGTTTAGACTACATTTCTTATGTCGCAAAAAATGGTGGGAAAAACTCAGTTGAATTGGCGGAATCTTATTCAAGAGACATTTTGTCACCAAAACTGGGAAATGAAGAAAAAAAACAATATCGTTACTTAGCGTGGCGATCCTTTATTTACAATGGCGGGTATTTATATCATAATGGAGGTAATATGTTTTACGCTGACCTAGTCCGGTGGAATCTTTATAAAATTCAGTGGACGAAAGGGATGTTTTAATTATCAATTAGGAGTGTGTGCATGAATAAGGTAAACGATAAAAAAGAGTGGTTGCTACGATTTGTTAAGGGAATGTTCATTGGTTCTGGGTTTATTTTGCCAGGTGTGAGTGGCGGTGCTCTCGCTGCAATCTTTGGCATCTACGAACGGATCATTACATTTTTGGCACATATTACCCGGAACTTTAAAGAAAATGTGTTGTACTTTCTACCAGTCGGTTTAGGTGGTATTACCGGGGTATTCTTATTATCATTTGCTGTAAGTTTTTTATTAGGAAATTATGAAACAGTTATTTTGTGGTTCTTCGTTGGTTGTATTGTAGGAACAATTCCTTCGTTATGGAAAGAGGCTGGCAAGAAAGGCCGGACAACAAGAGAATTGATTATCTTTGTGGTTACCTTCTTTGCGGGTTGGCTTTTTTTATGGAAGGGTGCTGAGCTTTTTGGAACGGTGGACCAAAATAGTTTTACATGGACCGTTGCCGGTGGGCTGATCGGTTTAGGAATGATTGTACCAGGGTTAAGTCCTTCCAATTTTCTTGTTTATATGGGAATGTACAAAGACATGTCTGACGGGATAAAAACGCTCAATTTCAGTATTCTTATCCCGATAGCGATTGGAGGACTTGTGACAGTTTTGGCACTTTCCAGAGTCATGGATTACATTTTTAGCCGAGCGTATGCACAGTTGTTTCATTTTATTATAGGTATCGTGTTTGCCTCCACAGTGATGATTATTCCGACAAATTACGCTGGGATGACGATTGTAGGGTATGTAGGTTGTTTACTATTATTTCTGATGGGCTGTCTATTAGGTAAATGGATGAGTCATTTGGAAGAAACATACAAATAAAATTAAAGCTTAATTGCAATATTAAATGCATAAAAAAATCAAAAAACCTTTATAGACAGCGAATTACTCAATAATCCAGTGTTACCAACGGTTTAACCCTTGTCTGGCAGTAAGATGCCTCTTACCATTTTTTTTGGTGGATTGTTGGTGGTTCTGATTCAAAAGAATAGGTTGGTTGGGTCAAGAGAAGAAGCGAAGCGGCTCTTGACTCAGCCAACCTATTCTTTTATCCTACGGAACCAACGAACCACCTTAAGAGGTTTTTAATTTTGTCAGTTCTTCCTGAAGTCGTTCTGCAGGTGTTGCGTAGCCCATTATTTTTCTTGGTCTGTTGTTGATTGTATCGGTTATTGCGTGTAAGTGCGAGTAGGACAAGGGACGTAGCGTGACACCCTTCGGGATAAATTCCCGGAGCATACGATTATGTCTTTCATTTGTGCCTTTTTCCCAAGAGGCATACGCATGGGTAAAGAATACCTGAACACCCGAGGAGCTTTCTTCGATAAGAGATAGCGTGGAAAATTCAGATCCGTTATCCGTGGTTAGTGTTTTGAACTGTTCTAGTCCTTGTTTTTTCATTAAATCAAGTACGCCTTTTTGAACCAATGCGGCGCTTTTCCCCCAAACTTTTTTTGGACAAATTGCAAGTACAAGTTAGCCACCTAGCGAAATAAAGCATGTTATTGATAAAGCTTCGTGCTGATTGACATTGAGCGTGGTGTGTTAGTCTGAACTGGAC
>NZ_JBHUMO010000065.1:0-8043 GCF_042685105.1 Enterococcus camelliae
AGTAGCGAGCAAGTGGCAAAATCGGACACGTAGAAACAGGAAATAAACATAAATCTGACAACTTTTATAGTTGGTTAGGAATATTTATAGATTTTTGGCAACGGCATGTTTCGTGTATGTTGATCAGATACAAGCAGTAGAATTAGCTGGCAAGAAAAAATTAGCGTTTATCAACCAAAATTTTTGGGGTTTCTTTCTAGCTTCAATCTTAGCTGGAGTATTTATTGGCTTTGGTATCTTGTTGTCTTTCACTGTTGGCGGACTATTGAAAGAGAGCAATAGCAGCAAACTAGCGATGGGAGCGGTGTTTGGTATTGCGCTGAGTCTGGTTGTTATTGCTGGGGCCGAGTTATTTACGGGCAACAATTTTGTTTTAGGAGTTGGCTTACTTCGTCGTTCGGTTACGTGGAGAGCTGCTTCCAAACTCTGGTTATGGTGCTGGCTTGGAAATGCGGTGGGAGCCATTCTTCTTGCAATCGGCTTTCATTATAGTGGCTTACAGACTGGAGCAGTTGCGCAAGTGCTAGCAGCAGCGACTGTGACAAAAATGAGCTTAGGGATTGTCCCCTTAATTCTTCGGGGGATTCTTTGCAATATGCTCGTATGTTTAGCTATTTGGTCAGGCTTTCAATGCAAAAGTGAAGCAGGGAAATTGATTATGATCTTTTGGTGCTTGCTCGCTTTTTTCACAGCTGGTTTTGAACACAGTGTTGCCAATATGACAGTCTTAACAGCAGGCTTACTTGACTCGACGAATTCAGCTATCACAATTAGCGGGTGGTTTTATAATTTATTTTGGGTAACTTTAGGTAATATGATTGGTGGAATTTTATTCATTGCCTATCCATATGTCAAGATGGCCCAAAAATTGGAATGAGTGATAGTTAGCCTACAAGCTAGAGTATGAGGTGAAGCTCGTACTCTAGCTTTTGCTTTCCATCATTGTGATTTATAATGTAAAGAAAATGCAGAAAAATGGCGGTGAATCTTATGTTAAAGCAACGAGAACTTCAGGTGTTTCTTGATCAGATGAGAGTAGCTATGCAGGTGGATTTCGTCGGAGTTGCTCAAAATGTCGCCTTGTCAGGGATGCCAAAAGATATTCGTTGGGTAGCTGTTTCGGGGAACTTAGGAGAAGACTACCAAACCATTCGATTGCGAATTGGCCACGGGATTGCTGGTCTAGTATGGCGAACGGGGAGGACGATTTGCGAAAACAACATCCAAAGCCAACCTGGACGCTTAATAGATTACCCAATCGCGCGTGTTGAAAAATTGGATCAAGTTATTGCCTACCCGCTATTGATTCATCAGCAAGTAAAAGCTGTTTTGTTAATTGGCAATCGAACAGGAAATTTTGAGACTTCAAATCGGTCGTTACCTTATATGGGACAACTTGAACAATCAATTGAATACAATGAAGTGAAAAAATGGGTGGCAGGAAGGTGAGTTTATGATGAGCGAAGAAATGGGCGAACTATATAAACGAGGATTACAATCAACCGAAGCGATGATTTGGCTATTAGATGCAAATCAAAAAATCCTTCTCCTATCTAATGGAGCCCAAAAATTAACAGAAGATTATGCCATTCCACTGAAAAAAATTCATGATATTCTGACTGGGAAAGGGTGCCCATTACATGCTTTACAAGATGTCTGTCAGGACTGCCCGATTGAAGGACATCTCAATCCAGAAGCTATTCCATTTCAATTGCGAAATAAACAGGGGCATCTTGCTTCCTTTTGGGGAAAACTTACGACGATATCCGACCCGGCAACAAATATTTTCTACCAGTATTTAGAAATTCGTAGTTGGCAAACAACACAACAAGTTCAACAGGAACGTCTGATGCTCGGTTACTTAAATGAAGCACAAGAAGTCGAACGACAACGCATTGCCCGTGATTTACATGATGGATTGGCACAAAGCATGTATAGTCTCATGCTCGAATCACGCCGGCTAATGAAAAAATATCGGCTAGAAGAGACAACTGACAGTCAACAACTCGATGCCTCTTTTGTGGAATTGTTACAGGAAGTTCGTACGTTAGCCGCCGAATTATACCCCGCTGCTCTCGAAGATTTGGGTTTGTTACAGGCAATTTTTCATTTAGCAGATCAATTAAAACAATTGGCAGGATTTCATTTAGACGTTAACGTACAAGGAAAGCCATTTTCCTTTCCAAAGCGAACAGCAAGTCACATCTATCGAATCATCCAAGAGGCAGTCACCAATTCATTAAAATATGCGGAAGTGAACCAAGCGACAGTGTCATTTATTTTTGAAGACAATGTCTGTACAATTCAAATAAAAGATAACGGAAAAGGCTTCGATACTTCAACACAAAAACATGGACTAGGACTTTGGAATATGCAGGAGCGAGCGTTGGCAATTGATGCCACTATCTCGATTTATTCTACTTTTCAGTGGGGAACAACAATTACGTTACGTCTCGTAAGAATAGAGGAAATCCAATGAAGATACTTATCGCAGATGACCATATGATTGTACGAAACGGATTAACTCAAATATTAGAAACTCAGAAAGACATGACTGTCGTAGCAGAGGCCGCAGAAGGGGCCGAAGCATTTGTCAAATTGGACAGCCAAACAGTTGATATTGTTTTACTAGATATGAGCATGCCTCCAGGTGAAAACGGACTTCATACAGCAAAACGAATGAAAGAAGCGTATCCCAACCTAAAGATAGTCATGTTGACGATGTATGATGAACAACAATATATGGAGGAAGCAGTCAGTTATGGTATTGAAGGCTTTGTTGTGAAAAGCGAACCCAACGAACAATTATTGCAAGCATTACGAATTGTGATGGCCGGTGGTAGATATTATACGGGCTTAAGCGAAAAAGATATCTACCAGTTACCTCACCATGACGAAGATCAACGTTATAAAACACTAACAAAAAGAGAAAAAGAACTTTTGCCTTTAATTGCACTGGGGTATAGCAACAAAGAAATCGCAAACCAACTATTTTTGTCTGTCAAAACAATCGAAGTACATAAAACAAATATACACAAAAAGTTAGCAATTCATCATTACCCAGACTTGCTACGATATTGTGTCAAACACCACTTAATTGATTTTTGATATGTTGGGTTGAAAAAAAATTTGGAGAATAGGAAACTCAAGTGAGTCAGATGAATTTTTTGATAAGTAGCTACGAATCTCCACTTTCGTAAAGAACAGAGTATATATACAAATAAAAGCTGGTCAGACTGCAAATCCAGTCGGAGTAACGGTGACCAAAAAAGCCAAAGCAAATGGGCAGCATCTTCCAAATACAGGAATGAAATCTGAAGCTGGATTGCTCGTAATTGGCGTTTCATTATTGAGCATGGTATTGGCAAGTATTTGGATGCGAAACAGAAACAAAGCGTAAAAAATAAGTAAATACTGACAAGTCCCCTATACTATTAAAATGAGGCAATGTTTCCAAGAGCTAGACGAACATTTAGCTTTTGGGTGCGCATTGCTCCAAAAAGAAAGTATTGGGGGTTTGTTTAGCTAATTGCCGGATTAAGTTTTACAATTTGTGTACTTGGCCCTATACTTATTGAAAATAGCCCGTTTGTTGAGGAGGAAAAATGCATGAAGACACCACTTGAAGAATTACAAGCAATTGTTCGTATAAACTCTGTTAATGGCAACGAAGAACCAGTGATTCGCTACCTTGAACACCTGTTAAGTGAGGCGGGGATTGACTCAACCGTTATTGCACATGGTCCAAAGCGTGCCAATTTAGTAGCTGAAATTGGGGATGGCGACGGACCGGTATTGGCGTTCGACGGTCACGCCGATATCGTAGCTGTGGGCGATGAAGAAAAATGGGTTCACCCACCATTTGCTGCAGAAATCGCTGATGGCAAATTGTACGGTCGTGGGTCGAGTGATATGAAATCCGGATTGATGGCGGCGGTTTTAGCGCTGATTAAGGTAAAACAAAGTGGGCAACCGATTCATGGCAAAATTCGCTTACTCGTCACTGTTGGGGAAGAGTTAGGCTTATTAGGCGCTTCTCAATTAGCGGATTTGGGCTATGCGGATGATATTGAGTCCTTGGTTGTTTGCGAACCAAGTGGCGCCAGTCGACAAACAGTGCTAAAAATGCCGGGGATCCCAGCAGGTTTTGTTCAACCCGATGGTCCCGCTGAGCAACGCTTTATTTTTATCGCACATAAGGGTTCTTTGACCTATGAAGTTCGGGCAAAAGGACGTGCTGCGCATAGCTCGATGCCTGAACTAGGTATCAATGCAGTCAAAGCCCTGATTGATTATTATGAAAAACAAGAACACTACTTTGCTACCCACAAAGTAACAGACGAAATCTTAGGGGAGATGACCCCAGTTGTGACCATGATTCATGGCGGGGAACAAGCCAATACCGTGCCGGAAAAAGCGGTATTAACTACAAAAATACGAACCGTCCCAGCCTTGACGAATGAAGCCATTCTTGCTGATCTTCAAGCATTGATTGACGAATGCAATCAAGCAGGTGACGCTCAGTTGGAATTGATTGTTTCGGAAAGTGCGCATCCTGTGAAAAGTAGTCCTCAAGCAAAAATTGCCCAGTTGGCAAAGCGAATTGCCGAAAAGCAGTTTAACGACAAGTTACCATTAATTGGTATTTCTGGAGGAACTGATGCTGCCAAATTTATTGAAAAAAATCCCAAGATGGCTGTCATTGTATTTGGTCCAGGAAATGATACCTCACATCAAACGGATGAATACGTGCGCGTAGATGCCTATGAAAATTGTTTAGCTTGTTATGAAAAAATTATGACGGAGTATTTCAAGTAAAACAATAAGCCCCGCTTCTCGCCAGTGGTATCTGGAAGAGAGGAGGGGCTTTTTTTAAGGATTAAAAGAATTGACGCATAATGTCTTTCAACGGAGGTAAGGTCGGGAATTTATGATCTTTCAGGACCGTTTCAAACGTGAATTTTGCATAACCTTGGGCTTCATCCATCACAATTTTTCCTGGTAAAGGTGCATCGTCTTCCACGTAAACATTGACAAGGGTTGGTTTGCTGACATCTGCTAATTTTGGTAAAAGTGCGTCGAGTTCGGCGGCGGTTTTGACGGTGTAGCCGACGCCACCACAGGCTTCCGCTACCTTTGCAAAGTCAATGTCTTCTAAATCAATGCCATAGTTGCGTTGACCAGCGGATTGTTGTTCCACTTCGATAAAGGCTAGCTTTTGATTGTTGACAACAAATTGGATCAGGGGTAACTGGTATTTTGTTGCCGTGACGAAATCTTGCATGACCATCGCAAACGCGCCATCACCTGCCACAGCGAGCACTTGTCGTTCGGGTTCATTGATTTTTGCGGCAATGGCTCCTGGCAAGGCACAACCCATCGTTCCTAACCAAGCAGAAATCAAGTAGTCTTGCCCAGGTTGTACCCGCAAGAAACGCGCACCCCAAGAGGTGGACGTCCCCACATCAATCGAAAAGACGGCATTGGGTTTGGCGATGGATTCGATGGCATTGAATAAATAAGAAGGGTGGACAAAATCACCAGTGGTATTTTGGCGTTGCTCTTGCATCCAATCATTCCAATGGCCCATCGTTTGTTGGCAAGCTTGTAAAAAGGTATCTGTTGTACGAATGGCACCTTGCGCATTCATTGCCGTTAAGAAATCTGCAACACGACCTTCAATGGCCAATTCAATCGGGAATCGTTTGCCGAAGCGTTCAGGGACGATGTCGACTTGGACCGCTTTGCAAGTGCTTGGATCAGGTAAATAATCGACATAAGGGTAATTCGTGCCCAATAAGAGAAGAAAATCCGCTTCTTTCATGGCTTCATAAGCGGGTTTTGTTCCTAGTTTGCCCACATTTCCTAAAGAATTCGGGTGGTTGTCCGCAACGGTTCCTTTGCTTGGCATTGTTTGAACCAAAGGAATGTGATTGGTTTCGATAAAGGTGGTTAGCGCTTCTCCGGTACCTTTTGCTCCAACCCCTGATAGCACGATTGGTTTTTTGCTTTCTTTTAGTAAACGAGTTACTTCGGCAATTTTATCCGCTTCAATCGTTGGGGCGCTGAAAAGATTCGCTTCACCAGCGAGTGCACGATAGGTGTCAGGAATGTCTTCATCGGGCAGGTCATCGGGAATGGTCAGGACGGCCACACCTTTTTGACGCATAGCAGTCCGGATGGCTTCATCGACAATTCTTGGCAAGGAGGCAGCGGATTGAATTTCTTTATTATAAACAGCCACATCTTCCAACAGTGCGGCAGTATTGACTTCTTGAAAATAATCGCTGTTGATTAAACTGGATTTGACTTGGCCAATCAACGCTAGGACTGGTACATGATCCATTTTGGCATCATAAAGCCCGTTTAATAAGTGAATGGCTCCCGGACCTCCAATGGACAAACACACGCCAACCGTTTCTGTTAGTTTGGCTTCACTTGTTGCAGCTAGGGAAGCCACTTCTTCATGACGTACTTGAATAAAGTCGATTTCTTCATCGTGACGATGCAAGGCGTCAATCGTGGTGTCTATCGAATCGCCAGGTAATCCATAGACGCGTTTCACTCCCCAATCCAATAAGACATTGATCATTGCTTCAGATGCTTTGATTTTTTTCATCGGCTCTTCACCAATCCTTTCGTTTCATATATTTATTTATACTAGGGTACCCGCGCTTTTTTCTCAACTAATAGGCTCAATTTAGCAGGAGGGACTTCAAAAAAAACGCCATTTGTCACTCCCTATAAAAATCCGTATAATGGGTTTGAAGAAAAAATCTGGCATAAAGGAGCAGAGCATGAAGAAAAAACCTATAGCAGCCTGGATTTTATTGGGATTTACGCTTTTCTTTGGCTTGTTAGCGGGAGGGTAACAACAGTTAATCATAATATATAAATATATATAAAAATATCATTTAAAAAATCAATATGTGGTATAATCATTTTGAGGTGAAGATTATGACTATGTATTCGATAGGTGAATTTGGAAAACAGATAGGTGTAACACCACAAACGTTGAGAAATTGGGATAAAAGAGGGGAATTAAAGCCCGCTCATGTTTCTCAAGGAGGTACTCGTTATTATTCTGAAGAACAACGAAATCAATTCTTAGGAATCGCTGGGAGAAAGAAACCAAAACGAATAACCATCGGTTATTGTAGAGTCAGTTCAAACAAGCAAAAAGACGATTTAGAACGTCAAATTGAGCACGTTAAGACTTACATGATTGCACGAGGATATCAATTTGACATTATTCAAGATATTGGTAGTGGAATTAATTACAATAAAAAAGGATTAAATCAGTTAATAGACAAAATTACCAATGGCGAAATAGACAAGGTAGTTATTCTATACAAAGACCGTTTCATCCGTTTTGGTTATGAACTCATTGAAAAACTTTGTAATAAATATGGCACAGAAATAGAAATCATTGACAATACAGAAAATACGGGAGAACAGGAATTAGTCGAGGACTTAATTCAGATTGTCACTGTTTTTAGTTGCCGATTACAAGGGGAACGAGCGAATAAAGCTAAGAAGATGATTAAGGAGTTGATGGAAGATGATACGAGCCAAGAAAGTAAGGTTGCGCCCGACTGAAGAACAAGAAAAGCAACTGTGGCAATCGGCTGGTACTGCACGTTGGATTTTCAACTGGACGTTACAAATGCAAGAAATGAACTATCGGTTTGGCAGAAAGTTCATCAGTAACAACGATTTACGAAAGCACATCACAAAAATGAAGCAACGTCCTAAATACGCTTGGTTAAATCACGTATCAAACAATATAGCCAAGCAAGCTGTAAAAGATGCATGTGATGCCTACAAAAAGTGGTTTGTTGGTATGACAGATAAAAGTCGTTTAAAGGCTGAAAAGCCACATTTCAAGTCAAGAAAGAAATCAAAACCAGCTTTTTATAATGACAATATCAAATTGAAGGTAAAAACTAAATTGGTTTTGCTTGAAAAAGTTGGTTGGGTAAAAACAAGCGAACAGTTGCCAGTGAATACGAAGTATTCTAACCCACGAATCAGCTTTGATGG
>NZ_JBHUMO010000066.1:0-665 GCF_042685105.1 Enterococcus camelliae
AACTGAAACATACCAATACTTTCCATCAAAGCTGATTCGTGGGTTAGAATACTTCGTATTCACTGGCAACTGTTCGCTTGTTTTTACCCAACCAACTTTTTCAAACAAAACCAATTTAGTTTTTACTTTCAATTTGATATTGTCATTATAAAAAGCTGGCTTTGATTTCTTTCTTGACTTGAAATGTGGCTTTTCAGCCTTTAAACGACTTTTATCTGTCCTACCATCAAACCACTTTTTGTAGGCATCACATGCATCTTTTACAGCTTGCTTGGCTATATTGTTTGATACGTGATTTAACCAAGCGTATTTAGGACGTTGCTTCATTTTTGTGATGTGCTTTCGTAAATCGTTGTTACTGATGAACTTTCTGCCGAACCGATAGTTCATTTCTTGCATTTGTAACGTCCAGTTGAAAATCCAACGTGCAGTACCAGCCGATTGCCACAGTTGCTTTTCTTGTTCTTCAGTCGGGCGCAACCTTACTTTCTTGGCTCGTATCATCTTCCATCAACTCCTTAATCATCTTCTTAGCTTTATTCGCTCGTTTCCCTTGTAATTGGCAACTAAAAACAGTGACAATCTGAATTAAGTCCTCGACTAATTCCTGTTCTTCCGTCTTTTCTGTATTGTCAATGATTTCTATTTCTGTGCCATATTTATTA
>NZ_JBHUMO010000067.1:0-1555 GCF_042685105.1 Enterococcus camelliae
AAAAAATGCTCTATCAAAATCAAACTAATCAAAGAATCATTTCAGGATGCAGCGCTGTGTAGTTTTTCTCTGCAATTTTATGTATAAAAGCCTTGCAAAATACAGCATAAAATCAGTAATTTAAAAATCAACGAGGCTAATTGAAAGTTGAATAGCTAAAAATATCAGTTTGATGCGCTATTTGAAACTCGTTAGAACCAGTGAAAACAAAATGTGAACTTTTTTAAATTAGTTTACACTTGTTAATAAGTGCTTATTTCCTTGGTATAACAGTATTTGTACGTAGCTTTTCGATTGTTTTTCGTGTTTTTGTACCCCCCTGTTAGATAGGGGGGTACAAAAACACTCGCGGGCTAGCGCCCACTAGTGTTCAAGGCGAACTCTTTACGAAGGGGAATTCGCTTGAGGCGAACCCCTCCGCAAAGAGCGCCTAACGTTTGGGGAATTTGTTCTTTTATTATTGACTTTGCAACGTTAAAAAAACTACATGGATTTACCATGCAGTTTCTTCAACGGAATGATTAAAAGGAGTGTAGTAGATACTGATATGCTCTGAATTTGTCGTAACCAAATTGTCTTACGTTCAAAATTGGTTACGAATCTTGAGGAGAAAGATACTGATAAATCAGCATTTTTGATATTCATTGATTTAAAATAACACAGTTGTTTATGGCAGAATAAAAGTACACACGGGGGGGTGCGGACATAATCCTGGACCAAAAATGAACTCAGGAGGAATGCCCGTATGTTTTCCCACGAAGAACGTGTAAAAGCAATTCAGTTATTTTTAAAGTACGATTGTTCCTATGCAGCTACCATTCATGAATTAGGCTATCCGTCAGTTGGCGCACTTCGCAAATGGTACAAGGAATAGTTGATATCTGGAGAGCTTCATTCGGATTACCCAAAAAAATCAAAGTATTCTGAAGAACAAAAACGAATAGCTGTGAATCATTATTTTGAATATGGACAGTGCTATGCAAGGACGATTCGACTGCTTGGTTACCCTAATCGAGAGTCTTTACGGCAATGGTGTGAAGAACTAGCGCCCGGGGCTAGAAAACTTAGGAAAAGTGCGGTACAGTTAAACCAAGAGCAAAAAGATGACGTGTTGAGAAAGTTTTACAAACCTCAAACCAATAGAAAAAGTTTAGCTGAAGCTGAAGGCATCAGTCGAGAATCACTTTACCAATGGAAAAACACGTATCTTGGAAAGGATTTCCCACTGCGCATGACTTCAAAAAACCAAGGAAAACAAAAAGAGTTACTTTTAAATGAAGTAGAAGAATTACAAAAACAAGTACATCAATTACAACTCGAAAAAGCATTGCTAGAAGGAGCTGCTGAACTGCTAAAAAAAGAAAAAGGCATCAATCTTCTTTATCTATCAAATCAAGAAAAAACGATATTGATTGATGCTCAAAGAAATCGATTTACGCTGAAGGAGCTGATTCAACAACTTAAGTTGTCTAAAAGTAGCTATTTTTATCAAAAAAAGGCACTTGAGAAACCAGATAAATATGTTGAAGAACGTCAATTGATCATGACTATTTTC
>NZ_JBHUMO010000067.1:1565-1880 GCF_042685105.1 Enterococcus camelliae
TGCAGGAAAAGTTTATTTATCCCCACTTGTTGATTGTTATGATGGAGCTATTATTAGCTGGACCATTGGAACAAAGCCTGACTCCGAATTAGTGAATACTATGCTAGATACTGGTATAGCTACCTTGCAAGATCAAGAGCATCCGATTATTCATTCGGATCGTGGTGCTCACTATCGATGGCCAGGTTGGATTGAACGAATGAACAAGGCCAACTTGCCTCGTTCTATGTCTAAAAAGGGATGCTCGCCAGATAACTCAGCGTGTGAAGGTTTCTTTGGACGTTTAAAGAATGAAGTGTTTTATCAACGTGACTG
>NZ_JBHUMO010000067.1:1890-3194 GCF_042685105.1 Enterococcus camelliae
CATGGGGAAAAGCCTATCTGAAAAAGTCATACGTAGATTAATGCTTGAGGAAAACTTGATGATTAAATTTTCTAAGCGAAAAAAATACTCTTCATATGTTGGAGAAATTACTCCTGCACAACCAAATCTTTTGAATCGTAATTTCAAAGCAGAAAAAACAAATGAAAAATGGTTAACAGATATTACTGAGTTTAAAATTCCTGCAGGAAAAGTTTATTTATCCCCACTTGTTGATTGTTATGATGGAGCTATTATTAGCTGGACCATCGGAACAAAGCCCGATTCAGAATTAGTGAATACTATGCTAGATACTGGGATAGCTACCTTGCAAGATCAAGAATACCCGATTATTCATTCGGATCGTGGTGCTCACTATCGATGGCCAGGTTGGATCGAACGAATGAACAAGGCAAACTTGCCTCGTTCTATGTCTAAAAAGGGGTGCTCACCAGATAACTCAGCGTGTGAAGGTTTCTTTGGACGTTTAAAGAATGAAGTATTTTATCAACGTGACTGGAAAAACACAAAAATCAATCAGTTTATCGATCAGGTAGATGACTATATCTATTGGTACAATAATCAACGAATCAAGTTATCTTTAGGAGGACTAAGTCCACTTCAAGATCGGAAGAAACAAGGATTTATTTGTTAAAAAAGGTCCAGAAAAACATTCGCACCCCCTTTTATGTATAAGAGCCTTGCAAAATACACCAGTTAAAAAAAATCAAGTAATAATTAATATCCATCTGGGAACATTAGTTGGGAAAAAAGTTATTTCAGGTAAATATTTAGAAAGTTCGATTCTAAATACTCTTAAACATGGAATATACAATGAATCTGAAATAAAAAAGCAATTGTTCTTTTTAGACTATGAATTTGAAATGGGCAAAAGTTATTTGGACTTTGTTAACTTTATGATCAATTACGCATATGCATCGAGACAAGTAAGTTCGAGTATTCTAAATAGCTTTTTAAATGATATTTTGAATAAAAAGGTTAATTTTAAATTGATAAGTGATTTGACTCATAGCTCAATTAGTAGAAGAAATAATAAAATTTATCATGCTAGAGGACTACAAATAACTAGCAAGAAGAATTACCCGCTTCTTATAGGTGGTGAAACTAATACCCATTCTTATTTAGTTTTTTCGAAATCTGGAAATATATATATATCGCACGGAACGGGTAAATATATTGATAATTGTTTATGGCAGAATAAAAGTACACACGGTTGCAGCGCAAAAGTGCATAGTCCCGCAAATCGCTTAAGATATATTAAAAAGCCATTGCGGGCAACCTGAAAT
>NZ_JBHUMO010000068.1:0-209 GCF_042685105.1 Enterococcus camelliae
ATCCGGTAAAGCCAGAAGATCGACTTTTTCTGTCAGCCATAACTCATCAATGCGAACCTGTTTTTCGTAATGGATTCGTTCTCGATCCTGTGCTAACCCCTTAGACAATGCCTCATTAAAACTGACAAAATCTTTCATGATTGGTGTGCTTGAAAAAAAGTTGTACCGTACATAACCAACTTTATTTTCTACGCTCCCCTTTTCATTTC
>NZ_JBHUMO010000068.1:219-580 GCF_042685105.1 Enterococcus camelliae
AAACCTGTTTTTCGTAATGGATTCGCTCTCGATCCTGTGCTAACTCCTTAGCCAATGCCTCATTAAAACTGACAAAATCTTTCATGATTGGTGTGCTTGAAAAAAAGTTGTACCGTACATAACCAACTTTATTTTCTACGCTCCCCTTTTCATTTCCACTACGCGGGTTGCATACCTGAGTTTCAAATCCATAATGCGTAGCAAACCGGAGGAACCCATCAGTAAGTATGGCTGGTTCAGTCCTGGATTTTGTCTGCGTTACGGCAGTTGACATATTGTCAATTCGGATTTTTCGCGGAACACCACCTGCTTGCCGGAAAAGTTCTTTCATGCCTTCCAACAAACATTCTTGGTTTTCAGC
>NZ_JBHUMO010000068.1:590-2028 GCF_042685105.1 Enterococcus camelliae
TTGCGTTACGGCAGTTGACATATTGTCAATTCGAATTTTTCGCGGAACACCACCTGCTTGCCGGAAAAGTTCTTTCATGCCTTCCAGCAAACATTCTTGATTTTCAGCAGGGAGAGTGACGGCGAAGCCGGCATTACTAAAAGGGAAGGTCATCACCAATACCTTTACATCCTTAAACGCGCCGTCATGACAAACTTCCATCGTGCCAAAATCGAGTTGTGCTTCCGCTGGTGGATGTTCGAGTCGTTCAAAGCCATGATCTTCTTGTGTTTCTAGATAATGAGTCGCTTTCCAGTCTTGAATGAAGATGCATACGGTCCGGTAGGATCCTGGAAAACCATCCGCTTTCAAATCAGCCGTCATTGTTTCCGCCGTTCTGCGCTTTTTCTTCGGCAATTTCGCATCTTCCGACAGCCAAAGAGCTACGATGCCACCCCATTTTTCTGTATACATCATACCGGTTTTCTTGCGTGTTTTCGGTTTTGGAATCAGGTCGTTATCCGCATATTTTTTAGCCGTTCGCCAATTTATATTTAATTCATTTGAAATGTGTTGAATGGATTTATCGTGATTATTCCGTAGATTTCTGATAGTATTAATATCGGTCATTGTGAGCATTGCCTTTCTTACCTCCAGTTATAGTTGTCAGAACCATAACTTTAGAGGAATTTCAGGTTGCCCGCAATGGCTTTTTATTATAGCTTAAGCAATTTGCGGGACTATGCGCTTTTGCGCTGCAACCGTGTGTACTTTTATTCTGCCATAAACAACTAGTAAAATGATTATCCCAAAATTCCATAGGTTTTAGATTCTTATCCAAAAATGGATGTAAGTAGTATTTATTCACAAACGTTTCCCACGCATCTAAAGGGAAAAGAAACTCATATAAACTTTTTAATGTTAAATCCCAATAATCAAATATTGTCTTACTACAACCTCTTCCTGTATTCATCCAATTTGGTAAGACAGTAAAATCTCCAATCGTTTGAGTTAATTGAGCAAAACGTTCAAACTCTTTTAGATTTTTACTAATCACACTAAATTTTTGATAATTATTATTTTCTAGTAATAAATCATATTGTTTTTTCAAATCTTTTTTATCATCAATTCCTATTTCTTCATAAATTTCAATCCTATTTTCTGATAAATAAACAGCTCTATGAAAAGTTGTCGAAAAAGAATTCATAGTTTCTCCTCTAACTGAACTTCTAAAATCCTCTTGCCAATTTAAGTAATTATACATAGGATAAACTTCTTTATCACAATCACCATTAAAACCAGTATACTCTTTATTATATTTTTTAGTATATTTAAGAGGATGGGTATTCTCATTTAATGACAAATTGCAAGTACAAGTTAGCCACCTAGCGAAATAAAGCATGTTATTGATAAAGCTTCGTGCTGATTGACATTGAGCGTGGTGTGTTAGTCTGAACTG
>NZ_JBHUMO010000069.1:0-7417 GCF_042685105.1 Enterococcus camelliae
ATTTCAGGTTGCCCGCAATGGCTTTTTAATATATCTTAAGCGATTTGCGGGACTATGCACTTTTGCGCTGCAACCGTGTGTACTTTTATTCTGCCATAAACAACATTAAGACAGAAAAATACCAAGATTATTTTCTAGATGCTTATGGAAGAGATAGAATTGATCCTGAACGCTTGAAGATTGTGGCAGCTATCGAAACATTTGGATAGAAATGATACTTCCTCTCTTTCATAGGAATCGCCATCTAGCATGAGCTCAGTAACAAAACGCGTTGAACCCTCCGAAAATTATTGGGAGTAGGGCAACGCGATTTGTTTCTGTCATACGAGATAAATGGAAGTTACTACGATTATTCTTCCATGATTGCTTCAAATAAATCAATAAAGTTTTTTTTCAAAGGGGATAACCATGCTTTATCAAGAATAAGTAATTGGAGGTCTAGCATTAGTTGGCAGTCAATCGGCTCTATGATTGTTAAGTTGGGAGGTAGATTGGTTAAATTAAAGGCCGGCAAAAACGAGACACCTAAATTTTGTTCAACACCTGCTAGAATCAGTTGTGTATAGCCAATTTCTAAAAAATCATTGAGTTCAAATGCATGTGCAAAGACAATTTCCTCGAAGACTTGTCGGTAATTGCACCCTTTTTCAGTTAATAAAAAGCGTTCTTTCATCATAGCTGACAATGTTGGCTGTTCCAGTTGTGCGAGTGCATGTTCCCGATGGCAAAAAAATAGAATGGGCACTTGTTTTGCTAAGCATTGTTGAAATTTCGGATTGTTGATTGGAACATCAAGTGTAAGAATGATGTCGAGTGCCCCCTTTTCAAGTAAATGCATTAATTGTAAAGTAGTTCCAACAATTACATGGAGTTTGACTTCAGGATAGGCAGCTAAGTGTTGCAAAATGACAGTGCTATAGGTTGAGGCACTAATCGATTCTAGCATACCTACTTTCAATACGCCTTTTGGTGCAGCGGGATTATGAAACAACGAACTGGCTTCGGCCTCCAATTTTACCAATTGATAGGCATAAGCCAATAATTGTTCACCTTCTGAAGATAGGGTAATGGTTTTTCCATATCGGTTGAAAAGAGTGACATCCAGTTCTTCTTCTAAGGAATGGATTTGGGCGCTAATGGTTGATTGCGCATAATCCAATTGATCAGCTGTTTTTGAAAAACTACCCGTTTGGGCAACATGAATGAATGTTTTTAAATTGCGAATTTCCATAAAATACTCCTTTTTTATCAAAAAAAATGATAACAATTACCATTTTTTTCAATAAAACTGATTAATGAAACATGCTATCATAAGCATACAGTTTTTACAAGGAGGGATTTTTGATGATTGAGTTCAAAAAGAGTACATGTCACATTGCAGTTGTTCAAGCAACGCCTGTTTTATTTCACAAAGAAGCGACCATAAATAAGGCAGTTTCCTTGATTGAAGAAGCAAGTCAAAAAAAGGTGGACTTGATTGTTTTCCCAGAAGCATTTGTACCTTGCTATCCACGTGGTTTTTCATATGGTTATGTTGTGGGGAGTCGAACAATGGAAGGAAGGGAAGACTGGAAAGTATTGTATGACCAATCTGTCCTTATCCCAAGCGCTGATACGGATAAACTTGCCAATGCAGCCAAGCAGGCGCAAGCTTATGTGGCAATTGGTGTGAATGAAAAAGATGCGAAGAATGGGACGTTGTACTGCACTTTTGTTATTTTTAGTCCAGAAGGCAAGCTTGTTGCAAAACACCGTAAGTTGAAGCCAACTGGTACAGAGCGATGTATTTGGGGAGATGGGAATGAAGGAGCAATCTCAACCGTCGATACACCTTTTGGAACAATCGGTTCGCTCATTTGTTGGGAAAATTATATGCCTCTAGCCAGAGCAGCTCTTTATCAAAAAGGCGTTTCTATTTATTTGGCTCCAACAGCTGACAATCGTGAGGTGTGGCAACATACGATGCAACACATTGCAATGGAAGGGCGTTGCTTTGTGATTGGCTGCAACCAATATGTAACCAAATCTGATTATCCAACTCACTTTCATTATCAAGCAGAACTTGATGCATTGCCAGAGGATCTTTGTCCGGGTGGCAGCTGTATCGTCAGTCCGTTTGGAAACTATTTAGTTGAACCTGTCTGGAACAAAGAAGCCATTCTTTACCAAGAACTAGATATGGAACAAGTACCTTTAAGTCGGATGGATTTTGATCCAATTGGTCATTATTCACGACCAGATGTATTTCAACTGCAGGTCAACGAAATTTGACCGATAGAAACCTTTGAACCAGAGGAAAAAACACTAAGCCCCGTATTATCGGTTGATGATACGGGGTTTAGTGTTAGCTTTATCCTAAGAAAGTTTTACAAGTCCGTTTGTTTCAGTAGCTGTTTTAATCGCCATAATGGTTTCTAATGTTTTGACATTATCTGCTGGCGTTACAATTGGGCGCTCGTTTCCTTCAATCACTTGAACAAAATGCTTTAACTGCATTTTATGTGGCAGTTGTGGATCAACCGGTTGAATGTCCATTGCCAATGGTTTATGCCATGAAGCATCGCCATCATATGAAAATTGATGAAGTCTAGGCAAGGATAATGATCCTTTTGTCCCACCGATGAAATAAGCATCGGCATCAAATGGACGGTATTGAGGATCTTCTCTAGAAGTGGCTTCCCAGTTCCAAGGAGAGACGGTCGCATCGGAAATAGTCAAGGAAGCAAGGGCGCCAGAGCGGAAGCGAACATTCACAACGGCAGAATCTTCGGTTTCAAATCCTCGAGCGTTGGAAGAAGCTAGACCTTGAACAGAATCAATTTCTCCAATAAGATACCGTAATAAATCAACATCATGTACAAGATTGACCAGGATAGGTCCAGCACCTTTTTTTCTACGCCATTCAACATCGAAATAGCTATCATTTTTATAAATCATATAGTGGAACGACGAAACAGTCAGTGTTCCTAACTGTCCTGAAGTAATGATTTCTTTCGCTTTGTTGACGAAGGGATTGTAACGACGGTGTTGACCCACAAGGACAGGAACATTTGCTTGCTTGGCTTCTTCTGCAAAGCGTTTGGCATCTTCTAAATCATCGGAGATTGGTTTTTCAACGAGCATGGGCACACCATACTTCAATGCGACACGCGCTACAGGTAAATGCAGATGATTTGGTGTAACAATGATTACGCCATCTGGTTTTTCTTTCAGAATCATTTCTTCTGCATCATGATAAAAAGGCACACCTTGTTCATCGGCAATTTTTCTGGCCCCTTCGAAGGCATCGACAATCGCGACTAGAGTCGTTGCTTCTTCTTCTTTTACAAAGCGAATATGGTTTTGACCCATCGCACCTGCTCCGATAACGGCAATTCTTACTTTCTTTTCAGACATGTTTTTTTCCTCACTTTTCGTTTATAAATGTTTTAAAGCATAGTCTTTACGACCACCGGGTTTTGCAATTTGATCGCCCATCATAATACCTAAACCGCCTTCAACTTTTACTTCTGAACCATTGATATAATCCGACCGATCGCTTGCTAAAAAGAGAACAGTGTTGCTGATATCGGCAATAGTGCCAATCCGTTTGTTTGCAGTGATGGCTTCTCTTTTTTCCAGAACGTCTTTATTTGCGTAAAAATCATTGGATAAAGGAGTGCGAACCAGCGATGGCAATACGCAATTGCTACGAATACCATATTGTCCCCATTCAGCGGCCATTTGTTTTGAAAGCATATTAACACCTGCTTTTGAGACACTGTAGGCACCGCTATACGTTTCAGGAAATTCGGATAGAAGAGTTGAAATATGAATCATGATTCCTTTTCTTTGCTGAATCATCACTTTACCGAAGCGTTGCGACATAAGAAAGTAACCTGTTAAATTAATTTTCAAGGTAGTTTCCCATTCTTCTAAAGAAAGTGATTCAAACAAAGCGGGACGCAGGATAGCGGCGGTGTTGACCAAAACGTCAACTCTTGCAAATTCGGCAACTACTTTTTGTACTGTCTCATCAACTGCTACCTCCTTTGAAGTGTCACAAGACAAGGCAATTACCTTGGTTGCATATTTGCTTGAAAGGCGTTCAGCTAATTCGACTACTTTTTCTTGTTTGATATCGATTAGCGCCAATTGTGCGTTTTGTTTCGCAAACGCTTCTGCAAAAAAACTTCCCATTCCCCCAGCAGCACCTGTGATGACCACAACTTTTCCTGAAAGATTTAGCCAGTTTTGTTCATTGGACACGCAAAAAACCTCCTTTTGACTTGTTAATAATTGAACAATTATTCTTCAAGTTCAGTGTAAGAGTATTTTATTTTTGTGTCCAATATTAAATTTAAAAAATTCCATAGATTAAATCTATGGAATAAGATACTTAATGAAGCAATCAGAGAAAATCACTAGCAGCTTGCAATAACTCACAAATGGGTTGAATCTTTTGGAGATGTGCATTTTTTTTCAGATAGGTAAGATAGACCGTATGGTAAATATTTTCTTCATCAAGCGGGATTGTGACAAGCTGAAATTGTTTTAGGAAGGGGGTTTTTGCTACGAGAGCCACGCAGGGATTCACATCTACATAGCCACCGATAAAGGTTTCATCATCAAATTCCGCCACAATGTTTGGTTGATCCGTATAAGAATGGATGATTGAACGAGCGCTACGACCAATAGGGATAGCATCTCGATAAGTAACAAGAGGATAATCAAACCAATTGCCTTTGGACTTGATTAAAGAATCGTACAACACTTGATTGATCAGCAAAACAAAAGGTTGTTTTTTGATAGGAATGAAGACGAAATCGTCTCGATCTTCTTTTGAGCATATGCCAATGTCATACTTTTCTTTTGCTAGATTGGCGATAATTTGATTGGTAAATCCATTAAAGAGATCAAAATTTTGAGTTAATTTGCCACTAAGTTTACCATTATACATAATTTCAGGGAAAAAATTACTTGCTAAGGTAGGAACAAGGCCAATTTTTAAGGTATTCATTTGATTGTTTTTTTGTTGATTGATTTGCTCAAGGGTGTTAGTGAGGATGGCAAAGACTTCATCGGTCGCTTTCTTTAGTTCTTGTCCATATACCGTTAAGCCAACATTTCGCCCTCTCTTTTCAAAAAGTGGGACATCCAAGTTGCTCTCAAGTTTTTTCATTGCATAGCTTAAAGAAGGTTGGCTTATCAGCAATTTTTTTGATGCCTCAGTATAGTTTTCTAATTGGGCGAGTTCTCTAAAATAATACAGATGATTGAAGTTCATATGTCGTTCTCCTCCTATTTTTTTCAGTATAACAAAATCAATAGATAATATCTATAAAATGAAAGAAAAGAAGTATTGGTTTTCATAAACGAAATTGACTATTATTTATGTGAAATAAATTACAAGTAGGAGGGAAATTATGGATACAGTTTTAACGAATCAAATGGAAAATCGAAAGAAGATATTTATAGCCGCCTTTTTTGTTATTTTTGTCTGTTCTGCTTCGGCCGCTTTTTCCGTTTTTTCGATTCCTTTGCAAAAAGCTACAGGAGGCGATGCCTCACAAGTTGCATTGACGCTCACGATTTATCAATTTTTCATGTCATTATTTGGTATTTTATCGGGCCATATTGTTGATAAATCCGGGCCTAAAAAACTAATGTATATTGGGGGATTTGTTTTTGGGTTAGGGTGGTTTGCATCCGCATTTGTAACAAGTGTTCCTGTTTTGTATCTGACCTGTGGCATGATTGCTGGGGCGGGAAACGGATTATTGTACAACCCATCACTGAATGTTGCATTGAGATGGTATCCTGAAAAACGGGGAACCATGTCAGGTATTCTTTTATGTGCAGCATCTGTCGGTCCATTAGTTACCGCCAAAGCTGGGGCTATTTTATGCGATAAATATGGTATTCACGGATTGATGTATTTAGGTATAGCGTATGTAATCATTATCTGGTTAGTTGGCTGGAAAATGGAAGCTCCCCAAAAAGATTGGGCACCGACTGGTTACGAAAAAAAAGATAGCCAACAGAATGACGAAAAAAATGAGTATGCACCAAAAGAAATGCTAGCAACTGGCAAATTTTGGTTATTGCTGGTTCTCTTTTCAATTGCGTGTACTGCAGGGATCATGATGATTGGCGCGTTGTCCTCTATTGGGCAAGTTCAACTTGGTTTAACACCGATTACAGCTGCCAATTTAGTAGCAGTAAACTTGTTATCAAATTTATGTGGACGCTTAATTATTGGAAAATTATGTGACAAATGGGGCGAATTAGAAACATTGGCACTTATTTTTGTCCTGACAGTTATCTCATTGATTGGACTAAGTTTTTCTTATCATCTTGTTATGTTTATTTTCTTCCTAATTATTTTGGGTGCCTCTTTTGGTGGTGTCTTAGTTGTCTTTCCACCGTTAACTAGCAAAACATTTGGAATGAAAAATTCTGGTGTGAACTACGGCATTATGTTCTTTGGCTATTCCATTGGCGCATTTTTAGGCCCTCAAATTGCCGCAAAGTTTGTGGATCAATCAGCCGGAAGTCAAGCCTATCATTCTGCCTTTATGGTTGCTACCGTCGTTGCAGTTGTTGGCTTTGGATTGGCATTGGTTATGAGAAATAGGTTGAAAAAAGCGAAATAAGTATTAGCTATCGTCATACTTTTAATCAGTGAAACGCAGTTCGTTTTCAATCCTTTTGCAAAAGCAAAGGGGTTGGCGAGGAACCGCGTTTTTTCGTTTTGCTCCCTTTATTTGGTTGATTGAACCGAGCGCGCACACCCGTGACTTTAGTCGTGGGTAAGCGCTCGTCGGAACCAAGTTCCGAAAACGTACAGTCAGCATATTGAGAAATCAATGTGTAGAAACGGGCATAACGAAATGGCCCGTGCAACAAAGAAACTGAATTGCGGGGAACCCCTAAAGCGAGTGAAACGACAACGTAACCTTGAAATATAGGTAAGCGTGACCGTGGCGAAAGCAGAAAAAATTTACTCGATAGCACAAGGTTAAATCCTAAATGCTGAAACAATGGGCAATCCGCAGCGAAGACTCGAATAGAGTAACGTTCAACGACTATTCCTCTTGAGGGAAGTACACACAAGCGTGTGGAAGTGGTTTCGCCGTACTGGGTAAAGCCAACGGATAAGATATAGTCTGTGCTTACGTGAAAGCGTAAGAAGTTCATCAGAGAACTGCATAGGAATTAGCGAGCTTATGTGAACGACAACCTCCAAATCACGACTTAAAAAAACTAATAATGTAGAAATGTTCTTACACTTCATTACAAACGTATATTGCTTGTAAGATAGCGTTATATCCTATATTAACTTCTTTTATTTAGATACATATATCACGATTTGTGGTAGAATGTATTTAAGAGGTGAAGAGTATGGCAGACGTCTATAAAGGACGTGGCTATGTCT
>NZ_JBHUMO010000070.1:0-713 GCF_042685105.1 Enterococcus camelliae
GCAAGAAGGACACACCTGTTCCCATGCCGAACACAGAAGTTAAGCTTCTTAGCGCCGATTGTAGTGAAGGGTTGCCCTTTGTGAGAGTAGGACGTCGCCATGCTTTTTTTCATATTGGAGGTTTAGCTCAGCTGGGAGAGCATCTGCCTTACAAGCAGAGGGTCAGCGGTTCGATCCCGTTAACCTCCATATGAGTCGTTAGCTCAGTTGGTAGAGCATCTGACTTTTAATCAGAGGGTCACAGGTTCGAGCCCTGTACGACTCATTGTCTATGCGGGTGTGGCGGAATTGGCAGACGCACTAGATTTAGGATCTAGCGCCTTCGGGCGTGGGGGTTCAAGTCCCTTCACCCGCATTAAAGTACCACCAAAACGCCGGCTTAGCTCAGTTGGTAGAGCATCTGATTTGTAATCAGAGGGTCGAGGGTTCAAGTCCTTTAGCCGGCATCCAACCAATGCGGAAATAGCTCAGTGGTAGAGCACCACCTTGCCAAGGTGGGGGTCGCGGGTTCGAACCCCGTTTTCCGCTTCGCCAATTTCAACGCCGGGGTGGCGGAACTGGCAGACGCACAGGACTTAAAATCCTGCGGTGAGTGATCACCGTACCGGTTCGATTCCGGTCCTCGGCATTAAAAAGATGCGCCCATAGCTCAATTGGATAGAGTGTTTGACTACGGATCAAAAGGTTAGGGGTTCGACTCCTCTTGGGCGCGT
>NZ_JBHUMO010000071.1:0-35694 GCF_042685105.1 Enterococcus camelliae
CGGTATCCCGTATCTCAGGCAAGAAGAAACTACATTTGGGTCAAAGGGTTTTAAGTCCGTAAGGACTCAGAACCCCGCAACTTAAGTCGTGGGAGGTTCAGAATTTTCTTTATTCTTTCGGGGGCGTTTTAGGCGCAATTAGTTTAGCCTTTAATATTTATGGTGCAAAAGCGTTGGGAGAAAAGGACCAACAAAAACTTGGTAGTTATATCGCCTCAATTTTCTACTTAAGTATCACTATTGGTGCCTTCTTCATGCTAGTTCTCCTTTTCTTCGGTCGACCAATAATAAAAGGTATTTATGGGTTCCATGGTGAGACACTAGTCATTGCTACCACCTATACATTCATCATGTCACCTTATATTTTGGTCACTTTATTAATTTTTGTTTTTACCAATCTGCTGAAAATTGAAAAGAAAACAAACAAAATATTTTCTATCTCAGTCTTTTGTGCACTCCTCCAAGCATCTCTAAGTTACGTCTTGATCAATGGCAAGGGACCGATTCCACCCATGGGTGTCCTTGGCAGTGGCATTGCTAGTATGCTTTCATTAATTGTGATGGTTCTTCTTTATTTGTTACTTTTGAAAAATTTAGTGTGGCGTAGCCTAAAGTATCGACCAACTAAGCTGAAATTTTTATTCATAAAATCCATTCCTTTGATGTTGCAAGAGTGCTTTGAAGGGGTCATTTTTATCATTGCTTTTGAAGGTGTCGTTACTCATTTAGGACTAACAATTTCAGCAACATATGCCATCATCAATCAAGGTTTGATGATGGCCAAATTGCCTACGTTAATGTATGGGAATGCAGTAACGGTTTTTGCAAGTCAATCAAATGGCGAAAAGAATGATCAGGATATCCTTCGAGTCGGTCAAATCACATTTCTTTCCTCACTGCTCGCGTATGGCGGAATTACAGTGTCAATTTGGATCTGTAGAGACTCCTTTTTTCACTTATTTACGAATGACCAAGCTATTTTTCAGCTAATGCCAAGTATGTTACCACTCATGTTTTTAGTGATGGCAGTGACTCCTTTGTATGAGATAGCAAAGGACCTTTTGCAAAGTTTGGAATTAAGTTCGCTTGTCCTCGGACTAACCGCTAGTTGCAATATGATGATTATGTTTGTTATTTTCGTATTATGGCAATTGGATGTGTTATCTTTTCCGCTATTATATGGTATGTATGGGCTTAATTTTTTCATTTTGGGTCTATTCTTCACGTGGGTGTTTAGGGGACACATGAAAAATTCAAAAGTGACCAAGTAGTCAGAACGAAGTCATAATTTTGTGTGAAAAATTTTCGTTAATAAAAGAGAGCATGTTCTTTAGTGAAATTCAAGTTTTTTCCCAATTGAAAAAAATCGGGAAGTGCAGACAAATGATTGGTTTTCAGATAAGAATAGTTTGTATTCAAGGAGTCTAAATTAGTTTGTACTGATTTTTTGTGGTCAATGGGTCAAAAGAAGTAGAGCGAAGAGGTCGCCTTCAATTTAAGGAGGCCTTTTTCGCTTTTTTTTAGAAGCTAGATGATTTCTTCCTTTGATTGGACAGTGAATCTACTTTTTCATCGAATGGAGTTTCATTGCGAACAACTTTGGTTCTTAAATGTGATCAATTTCCACTTTTTTTTATTTCCATCTTTACTAGCGATAAAATTATCGCTATAATGCGAACAATATACTTTTTCAGGAGGCTCGCATGATATCTTATCAATCGCTTAAACAATTCCCTAAAGCAGAATTACATTGTCATTTGGATGGTTCTATTCGACCAGAAACGTTGCAAGCCATTGCGCAAAAGCAACAGCTGCCTATTTCTTCAGATACGGAGGTCGTCCGTCAAAAAATGCAAGCACCCAAAAACTGTCATAATTTAGAAGAATATCTACATTGTTTTGATTTTGTCTTGCCCTATTTGCAAACAAACGAAGCGTTACAGATGGCAGCCTTTGATGTCATGGAACAAGCAGCCCTAGATGGTGTTCGTTACATTGAAATTCGATTTGCACCAAGTCTTTCGATGCAGCAAGGATTGACCGTGGCAGAAACAATTCAGGCAGTCGCCCAAGGAATTGCTTTGGCAGAAACCCAATATTCTATCTATGGCACGGTTTTGATTATTGGTATGAGACAAGAAGATAGCGCAGCGATTGCTCAGGTATTCCGTGAGAGCCTTGCTATTCAAGAACCGAAAGTAGTGGGATTGGATTTAGCAGGTCCTGAAGAAGATGGTTATTTAGAACAAATGAGAGAAGAGCTTCTTGTTCAAATCGAAGACAAAACGATTCCTTTTACCTTGCACGCTGGCGAATGTGGTTGTGTGGCTAATATCTACCAAGCAATCGCATTTGGCACAAAGCGGATTGGTCATGGCATTGCTCTAAAAGGAGACGATGAAGCCCAGCGCGTATGTGCGGACCGGGCTATTTGTATTGAAGGGTGCCCAACGAGTAACATTCAGACAAAGGCGATAATGGACTATCAAGATTATCCAATTAGGGAGTGGTTGAAACAAGGGATGATTGTCTGTCTAAATACAGACAATCGAACGGTATCACATACCACATTAACCAATGAGTATTGGCAGATTTACCAAGCCCATCATTTGACTTGGTCAGAAGTTATCCAAATGAATCAAAATGCAATGCACTATTCTTTTGCACCACGAGAGGTTAAAGAAAAAATTCTGAAGGAAATGGCAAGCATGGAATACGAGAAATGAACTTGTGAAATGAAAAGGCTGTAAACTTGATGAAATTTTCAAGCTATGATACAATGGCTTATGTGCCGAAAGATGAAGTATTCATTTAGAAACGGATTGACCCTTTTCAATAAGGAACTAATAGATAGCTAGTAGAAAAAAACTTCTACTGTATATTCAAAGCTAGGCTGAGACGAAAGGCTGTACAATTTTGTCCTAGCCTTTTCTAATGCCTTCAAGGGGTGGTTTTTCGGTGTGAATCTGCCATGATGGGACAATGGTGGAAGAAAGCTACGAACACCTCAACGACTGAATAAATGCCCGCTGAAATAAAGAGCAGAGGGACCATACAGGAGAGCTGTATGAGGAAATAATAGGAGGATTCATTTGAAATTTAAAGAACTAGAACTTTCACCAGAATTGTTAAAGGCGGTTGAACGCTCAGGATTTGAGGAAGCAACGCCAATTCAAGCTGAAACAATTCCTCTTGCATTAGCAGGAAGAGATGTCATCGGTCAAGCTCAAACCGGTACCGGTAAGACGGCGGCGTTTGGCTTACCAATGTTAGAAAAAATTGACACAAGCAATTCTCATCTTCAAGGCTTGGTTATTTCACCTACTCGTGAATTAGCTATCCAAACACAAGAAGAATTGTATCGTTTAGGAAAAGACAAAAAAGTTCGTGTAATGGCGGTTTATGGCGGAGCAGACATTAGTCGACAAGTTCGTCAATTAAAAGATCGTCCACACATTGTCGTTGGAACACCAGGACGAATGTTAGACCACATTAATCGTCACACCCTAAAATTAGAAACGGTTGAGACATTAGTATTGGATGAAGCAGATGAAATGTTAAATATGGGCTTCTTAGAAGACATTGAAGCAATCATTTCAAAAGTCCCTGCAACACGTCAAACCTTGCTGTTTTCAGCTACTATGCCTGCCGCTATTAAGAATATTGGCGTGAAGTTTATGCAAAATCCAGAACACGTGAAGATTAAGACCAAAGAAATGACAGCAGATTTAATTGATCAATTTTACGTTCGTTCAAAAGATTATGAAAAGTTTGATATTATGACGCGATTATTGGACGTGCAATCGCCAGAGTTGACCATTGTATTTGGGCGTACAAAACGTCGGGTAGACGAATTGGCTCGTGGTTTGGAAACACGTGGCTATAAAGCAGAAGGCATCCATGGCGATTTGTCCCAACAAAAACGGATGAGTGTTTTACGTAACTTCAAAAATGGTAATTTGGACATCCTAGTTGCGACAGATGTTGCAGCCAGAGGACTAGATATTTCTGGCGTCACACATGTATACAATTATGATATTCCACAAGATCCAGAAAGCTATGTTCACCGTATTGGACGTACAGGTAGAGCAGGAAAAGGTGGTATGTCTGTTACATTCGTTACACCGAATGAAATGAGTTACCTTCATACCATTGAAAACTTAACGAAAAAACGCATGACACCATTGCGTCCACCAACCGAAAAAGAAGCATTTAAGGGCCAACTTGGTGCTGCTTTGGAAGAAATCGAAAACAAAATGGATGAAAATGGGTTGGATCGTTACTTAACTGCCGCAGATGACTTACTTGAACGCTACTCTGCACAAGATTTGGCCGCTTTGTTGGTGAAAACATTGGCCAAAGACCCAACTGACTTAGTTCCAGTAAAAATTACTCCTGAAAGACCATTACCACAAGGTAAAAAGAATTTTGGTAACCGTGGTGGCGGAAATAGCGGTAATCGTAGAAACAATAATAATAGCCGTCGACGCGACAGCCGAGGTGGTCGCGATAGTCGAGACAATCGCGGCAGTCGTGATGGCGAAAATGGCGGTAGCCGTAATCGCAAACCAGCAAATAATAGCCGGGAAGATGGCTACAAGAAAAGCCGTCGTTCGAAAGATGCCAAACGCAATTTTGTCATCCGTTCTAATCAAGACTAATTAACCTAACCATTGAAGGACACTTTGATAAGAAGTGACTTTCAATGGTTTCTTTTTTTCATTACTGGTTAAGAATTCCCGTAAAGAAGGAAATTCCTCTGTATTTTCTGACTCTTTTTGGGTAGAATAAGACTAACCAAGGAAAGGGTAGTTGATTATATGATAAAAGGAGTGGGCATTGACGCAGTCGAAAAAGAACGTATCGCTCAGATTGTAAAAGAAAAGCCCCGGTTTGCGGCAAGAATATTAACTTCAAACGAACTGGCTTATTATGAGCAATTGTCGTTTCACCGCCAAGTAGAGTTTTTGGGAGGGAGATTTGCTTGCAAAGAAGCATTTTCAAAGGCTTGGGGCACAGGAATAGGGAAGGTAGGATTTCAAGAAATTGAAGTGTTGACCAATGAATTAGGTGCACCAATTGTCACGAATTCACCTTTTCAATCTGGTTGTGTCCATGTGAGTATTACCCATACGCAAACGACTATTTTTGCCCAAATCATTTTAGAAGAATAGAAAGAAGGTATCGAGTATGGTGAAATCCATATATCGTCCAACTAAAATTACCATTGACACACGGGCTATTCGAAAAAATTTACGTACAGTTAGCCAACGTATTTCCAAAAATCAAGCATTGTTCGCGGTCGTAAAGGCAAATGGTTATGGCCATGGAGCCGTTCAGATAGCAAAAATAGCCGAAGACGAAGGGGTTGACGGCTTTTGTGTTGCGACGATTGATGAAGGCATTGAATTGAGAGAAGCGGGCATTACTTTGCCAATTTTGGTTCTTGGTTTAGTGGAAGTGTCTACTTTGCCAGTCGTCAGCGAATATCAGCTGTCTATTCCAGTCGCAACAACAGAATGGCTAGACTTGGCTATACAGGAATACCAAAGAAATCCTTGGAAGCAACCAGTGGCTGTCCATGTAGCATTGGATACAGGAATGGGAAGGATCGGATTTTTGACGAGTGCCGAACTTCATCATGCTTATCAGCGCTTGCAAGCACCTGCTTTTCTATTTGAAGGGATTTTTACGCATTTTGCAACAGCAGATCAAGCCGATACATCCTATTGGTTGGAGCAGAAAGAAAAATTTTTTGCGATGATTGAAACGTTACCTGAACAACCGCGATATGTTCATGTGACAAATAGTGCAACCCTTATCTGGCATGAACCTTTAGGAAATATGGTTCGTTATGGTGTAGCGATGTATGGATTAAATCCTTCTTCGGATGCGTTAGATCCAGCCTATCCACTAGTGCCAGCCTTATCGTTATCATCCAAACTTATGCAAGTAAAAAAACTACCAGTTGGTTCAGGTGTCGGCTATGGACATACGTATGAAACGACTGCCGATGAATGGATAGGAACGATTCCCATTGGTTATGCAGATGGCTACGTTCGCAAATTACAGGGATTCCATGTATTAATTGAGGGTGAATTTTGTAAAATAGTAGGTCGGGTGTGTATGGATCAATTGATGGTCCGGCTACCACATGAAATGCCAGTAGGAACGCGTGTTACGTTGGTCGGAGTTGACGGTCAAAATCAAATTACACTCCAAGACATGGCAAGTTATATTGGTACAATTCATTATGAAGTAGCCTGTTTATTTTCAGAGCGTGTACCAAGAGTGTATGAGTAAAAAATAGGGGGAAACTTATGATAAGACGGGGAGATGTTTATTTTGCTGACTTATCTCCAGTTGTTGGTTCAGAACAAGGGGGGATTCGACCGGTCTTGATAGTACAGAACAATTTAGGGAATCATTTCAGTCCAACCGTGATTGTTGTAGCGATTACGGCTAAGATATCCAAGCCTAAATTGCCTACTCATATCCCAATTCCTGCCTCTAAATTGGGGTTGGAGCGGGATTCGGTAATATTGACAGAACAAATTCGAACAATTGATAAATCAAGATTGAAAGACAAAATCTATCGAATTGATGAAGAGAAAATGATGGAAGTGGAGCAAGCCATTAAAGTCAGTGTGGGGATTGACATTAAAGTATCAGAAAATGGATTATTGCCAAAATGAATCAACAATTTAGTTACTGGCTGCTCACCGGTATTGCCTGTTTGTTTGTTTTTTTTCTCTTAAAAAAATATTGGCAACTCAAGAAAAAACGGCAAGAAACAGTGATCGGGTACTGTTTGCTTGTACGTGTGTATAAAAAAGAAGATGGAAAAGGAAATAGTTTGTATTTTGGTGTATTTCAACAGACAAATCAAGAATGGGATTTGGCACTAAGTTTTCAACAGTATGCGCAAATGAAGCCTCCTCAACGCGGGTATTTAATTTGCAAGGAAACAAAGGTGCAATCATTTTCTGAATCGGAGGGATAGCAGATGAAAAAAATTGGATTTATTGGTGCCGGTAATATGGCGCAGGCAATGATTCAAGGAATTCTCAATGCACAGTTGTGTAAACCAGAAGAACTTTATGTCTATAATCATCGGTACGCACCAACGCTAGAAAAAGTTGTTCATACCTATCAGGTAACACCACAGTTGGACATCGAAACCTTTTTAAAAAAGGTAGAGATCATCATTTTAGCGGTGAAACCACCCATTGTTCCGCAAATCATTCAAAAAATGCAACCTTATCTGACCCAATCCCAACTCATTGTGTCCATCGCAGCAGGCGTGACTATTGCGCAAATCCAAGCAGTGATTGAAAATCCAGTCATTCGAGTCATGCCAAATACACCTGCCATGGTCGGAGAAGGGATGAGTAGCATTTCCCCTTCAGTCGAAGTGACCGCAGAGGATTTACAGGAAGTTGCGACTATTTTAGATAGTTTTGGCAAATCAGAAGTCGTACCCGAATCATTGATGAATGCGGTCGTGGGAGTTAGTGGTTCAGCACCAGCTTATGTTTTTTTATTTATCGAAGCCTTAGCAGATGGTGCAGTTGCCGAAGGGATGCCCCGTAAACAAGCCTATGAATTTGCTGCACAAACAGTGCTAGGCTCTGCTAAAATGGTATTGGAGACGGGCAAACATCCAGGTGAACTGAAAGATATGGTCTGCTCTCCTGGTGGTACGACCATTGCTGCTGTCCAAGCCCTAGAAGAAAGTCAATTTCGAGCAGCCGCTATTCGTGCCGTTCGAACCGCTGCCCAAAAAAATTCAGATATGTCCTAATAAACCAATGCAAAGTCTTTTATAGAGAAAAAATCATCCAATGAAAAGAAGACTTGCTACTAATTGTCACGAAACATCTGTTTTTACGATAAATTAGTAACAAGAAACATTCTGACTCATTGGATAGTTTTTTATCCAAAAGGTGAAGAGTAAAAGCAATGTAGAGACTAACGAATATGAATGAAACAACTGAGTTTAAAAGAAGGTGAATGAATGGAAAAATTAACAAATATTTTGTACTTGTATAAGCTTGACTGGCAACGAATTTACAAAATTCCGCTCGCAACGTTTTTAATTGTCGCTTTGATGATTTTGCCGTCGCTTTATGCATGGTTTAATATCAAGGCACTATGGGATCCCTATGGAAATACTGGAGCCATTCCAATTGCTATCTATAGTGATGATGTTGGTGCCACTTTAAAAGGGAAAAACATTGAGGTCGGCGAGGATGTTTTGGCAAAATTAAAGAAAAATGACCAATTAGGTTGGCGCTTTGTTGATTCAAAGAAGGATGTAACTGAGGGCGTGAAGTCAGGTAAATATTATGCCGGCATCTATATTCCCAAAGAATTTTCGGAGGACTTAATCAGTTTTACGAAAGGGGAAATCAAAAAGCCTCAAATTGATTATTACTTCAATGAGAAAATCAATGCCATTGCACCTAAAATCACCGATAAAGGAGCGCAAAGCCTCAAGGAGCAAGTCAGTGAAAATTTCATTAGTGCTGCAACCACCACCCTTTTTAGTGCATTAAAGGAGGTAGGATATGATATTGAAACAAACCTTGTTTCCATCAATAAAGTAAAGAATCTTATTTTAACAGCAGATGAACACACAGCAGAAATCAATGGCTATGTAAAACAAGTGGTCGAGTTACATGATAAGTTACCTGAAATGAAGGAAAAATTAGCTAAAGCCAATGAGTTTAGTAGTTATTTACCAGAGGTCGATGCCTTAGGAGCAAAAATTGTTACACTTAATGATAAAATGCCGGCATTAAAACAAGAAGCCTCTGTTATTTTAACATTGCAGAAGAAAATTCCAGAACTTCAAGCAGCAGGAAATCAATTGGCTGAAATAAATGATGATTTCGACTCCGTTGAGCAAACCATGAACCAAGGTGTCGCAGAGGCCAAAGAAGGTCTAGCTGTTATTGAAAAAGTACAAACACTTTGGCCAGAAATTGTGAAATTAGGGGACCAAGCCTCCAGTACAACTGTAGCAGTGCAGGACTTTGCTGAAAACCTACATGACGCATTGCCAGCGATTACTGCCTCAGTTGATACAACTTTGGATGCTATTTTGCAAGGAACAAGCGACGTTCAAACGATTACGGGCGAACTTCAAGCACTCCTGGCGGAAAATGAGCTGACCGATGAGCAAAAGAAACACGTAATAGAATTGTTGAATGTTTTAGCTGCTCGTTTTAATAGACAAGCGACCTTGATTCAGACTGTGATTGCTTTATTAGAAAATTCGCAGCAAGCAACAGGTACGAATGAGTTTGATGGCGTTATTCAAAAGCTGAAAAATGCAGAGCAAGTGGCAACCGATATGGCAACAAAACTGACCACTCTGGCAGGGCAAGCTGAAAAAGGCGATTTTGATCAAGTAAAAGATCAGCTAGATGAACTACTTGTGTTGGTCAATCAAGCAGCAGGACAAATACAAACGACGATTCGAGAGGTACAAGCGCTGAATATTGGGAAAACAATCACCTCAATCGTGAACGAATTGATTGACACACTTAACACAGCTTCTACGTTGATGAAACAAATTGATTACACCGCCTTGGAAAACTTGCTTGATGCGACACATGACACGGTTAAAAATGCGATTGGAACATTGGAAAAATATCAAGCGCAACTACCAGCAATTCGTCAGGAACTGTCCGATGCCAATGCACTTTTAAATGGTCATATGGAGCAAATCATTGCGGCAATTAATAAAGGTGTTGATTTGTATCAAAATGAGTTGCCAATCGTTACTGAAAAATTACAGCTAGCAGCAAACTTCATGAAAAGTGATTGGCCTTCTGTGCGTAGTGATTTGACGTCAACGCTGACATTGATGAATGAGAAATTCCCCGATGTTGAGAAAGCATTGAATCTAGCAAATGATCTAATCAAAAATGATTGGCCCGCCATTCAAGCGGGGATTCATAAGGCGGCAGATGCCATTCGAAAAGGGGAAGAAACCATTGATTTAGGACAATTGATTCAATTGATGAAGCAAGATATTCAAAAAGAAAGTGATTTCTTTACGAACCCAATTGATCTGAAAACAACCACAATGTTCCCGATTGCTAACAATGGTTCTGCTAGTACCCCATTCTACACGGCACTTTGTCTGTGGGTAGGTGCGTTGCTCTTTTCAAGTGTAGCCACCACTGGGTATTATTTGAATGAAAAGCAAAAACACCTGTATACGAAACGTGAGACATTCGTTGCCCGAATGCTAACATTCTTGACAATGGCAGTCGCCCAAGCGCTGATTGTCACGCTAGGAAACTATTTCTTACTTGGCGTTGATGTTCGTCAACCTGTTTGGAGCGTGGTGTTTGCTGTTTTGGTTGCTTTAAGCTTTATGATGATTATCTATGTTCTCGTCGCGATGTTTGGCAATATCGGGAAGGGGATTGGGATTATTCTGTTGGTGCTGTCTATCTCGGGTGGCGGAGGAAACTATCCAATTCAAGTATCTGGAAAATTTTTCCAAATGATTAACCCACTGTTGCCATTTACCTATGCAGTAAACTTATTAAGAGAATCAGCGGGTGGAATTTATTGGGCCAATGCATGGAAAGATTTGTTCTTTTTGATCTGTATGTTTATCGGCTTTGCCGCAATCGGTATTTATCTATTTCCTAAAGTGACTGATTTGCAAAAGCGTACTAGTGACCGTGCGAAGCAAAGTCATCTGTTTCACTAAACAATGAAAAGATAATGATTTTTCTGATTCAGTAGAGAGTATTTGAGAAATGCAACGAAAAAAGAAGAAGAAAATTAAATGGTGTCCATGTCAAGGACACAATAGAAAAAGCGATTAAGTAACTGGAAGATGATTCCTGTATTGAACAGGGGTCATCTTTTGATTTTTTCTTATTTTTTATTAATGAGCCGCATAAAGGAATTATTTTCATTTCCTTCTTTCATTTTTAATTCATTCTTGTTTGGGGATGCGACTGTTTTTCTGGACTCTTTAACAAGTATATCCGTACTTTTTACGATACTTAGGAGGATTCAATCCTCCTAAAAATTATTATATCGAATGATTTAGATTGTTTATCAACCCCGTACACATGATGTAAAGTTGAAGCGATACATGCGGTGATATGAGTAGACGAATAATCAATTTAGGGTATTCTTCTACTCGATTCTGACAAAACATGATAAGATAGAATGGCAATTGTAGAAAAGAGAGTGAAAAAAATGTTAACAACAGAAGATTTTGATTTTGATTTACCAGAAGAACTAATTGCTCAAACACCGCTTACTGATCGTGCAAGTTCCCGCTTGTTAGTTTTAGATCGAGAAACAGGTGAAATGGCTGACAAACACTTTTATGAAATTATTGATGAACTCAATCCGGGTGATGCACTTGTTATGAATAATACGCGGGTTCTTCCAGCTCGTTTATACGGCGTGAAGGAGGAAACCGGTGCACATTTAGAGATACTGCTCTTAAATAATATCCATGGTGATACTTGGGAAACCTTAATTAAGCCAGCCAAGCGTGCAAGAGTTGGTACAGAAATTACCTTTGGCGATGGGCGTCTAAAAGCAGTCGTAGAAGAAGAACTGGATCATGGGGGTCGGATGATCCGGTTTGTGTACGATGGCATCTTTTTAGAAATTTTGGAATCACTTGGAGAAATGCCTCTGCCTCCGTATATCAAAGAACGTTTGGAAGATCCAGAGCGGTATCAAACCGTGTATGCAAAAGAAAATGGTTCCGCTGCTGCGCCAACTGCAGGTTTGCATTTCACCAAAGAATTGCTAGAACAAATCAAGGCCAAAGGGGTTCATTTAGTATACTTAACCTTGCATGTCGGCTTAGGAACATTTCGTCCAGTTAGTGTCGAAAATATTGCAGATCACGAAATGCATAGTGAATTCTATCGTCTTACCGAAGAAGCCGCTCAAGAATTAAACGATGTTCGACAGGCAGGAGGGAAAATTGTAGCTGTGGGTACGACTTCCATTCGGACCTTGGAAACCATCGGTACGAAATTTGATGGGGCAATTCAAGCAGATAGTGGTTGGACGAATATTTTCATCAAACCAGGCTATCAATTTAAAATTGTCGATGCTTTCTCAACAAATTTCCATTTGCCAAAATCAACATTGGTCATGTTGGTGAGTGCCTTTGCAAGTAGAGAACTTGTTTTGGAAGCGTATCAACATGCCATCGATGAGAAGTATCGTTTCTTTAGCTTTGGCGATGCCATGTTTGTAAAATAAACAGTACCGTGCATCTCGACATATTTTTTCGAGGTGGGCGGTATTTTCGTAATGAAAGAAAAAAAATCACCATTTTATAAAAAAACGTAAACATTTCGCTTTACGTAACAGTATGATTTGAATCCGATGAAACATTCATGCTATAGTTAAATTGTACGTCAATCGAATAGGAGGAATGGAATGGAAGCATACAAGAAAGATTACAGACAACTCGCCAAAGATCAGCAGACATCGATGGAGAATGGGTTGACATCACAAGAGGTGAAGCAACGTTTGCAAAAAAATGGACGCAATCAATTTGAACAAGCGCCCAGTGAATCATTAGTAAGTAAGATTTTTCATAGTTTAGCGGATTTTACCACGATTATTTTATTAGTGGCCGCCGCAATTTCTTTTTATACAGCGGTATCGACGGAACACGGGGATTTATTTGAAGGCTTGTTAATTATCGCCATTGTCGTGATTAATTCTGTCCTAGCGATTGTTCAAGAAGGAAATGCAGAGAAAGCACTCGCGGCCTTGCAAGATATGAATAAGCAAGTCACGTCTGTTTTAAGGGATGGTCACGTCATTGAGATCGATGCAGAAGAAGTCGTCGTTGGGGATATACTTGTTCTGGAAAATGGATCAATGATTGTCGCTGATGCTCGGTTAACTCAAACTTCCCAACTGCGTGTTGAAGAGTCTGCGTTAACCGGGGAAAGCGAACCTGTTGAAAAAAATGCCGACTTTATTACGACGGAAGATGAGAATCTAGGCGATCAGCTGAATATGGTGTTTAAAGGGTGTACGGTCGTTAATGGCCGAGGACGAGCCATTGTGACAGCGACGGGCATGCAGACGGAGATGGGAAAAGTAGCAAGTTTATTAAATGATACGAAACAAACGGCTACACCTTTGCAAAAAAGATTAAATCAATTAGGGAAACGGATTAGTTTTGTGGCGATTGGTGCTGCTGCCATTGTCTTTTTGATTGGTTATTTACAAGAAGAACCAGTCTTAGAATTATTTATGACTGCTGTATCATTAGCAGTAGCCGCAGTTCCGGAAACGTTAATGGTAATTGTTACTTTAGCATTGGCATTTGGTGTCCAAAAAATGGCCAAAAAGCATGCGATTATTCGCCGTTTACCAGCTGTAGAAACACTTGGTTCAGCGAGTGTTATCTGTTCGGATAAAACAGGTACTTTAACGCAAAACAAAATGACTGTCCGTCGTATTTGGCGCCATGGTGATGAAGTCGTTGACGCGGAAGATGCGATGACGGAAGAAGCCATCGAAGTCTTAAAGCTCGCCTCATTATGTACGGATGTCATTATCGAACCAGGCGATGAAAAAAGCTACAAGGGGAACCCGACTGAGGTAGCCATCGTTCGTTCATTAGAAGAAAATTACCATACTAAAAAAGAATTGGATGAATCCTATGTCCGAATCGGAGAGCTCCCGTTTGATTCAGAGCGGAAAATGATGACAACTATTCACAAACATGGTAAGAAGTATCTATCTGTGACCAAAGGTGCCTTTGATGTCTTGCTGCCACGCTTCCGCTATGGTGATGTGGAGCAAGCCGCTGTTGTCAATGATCGCTTTGGGAAAAAAGCCTTACGCGTTATTGCAGTCGGCTTCCGGACATTTGATGAAGAGCCGACTGAGTTGACATCAGCGTTTCTTGAAAAAGATCTCCATCTTTTAGGATTGATAGGGATGATTGATCCGCCACGTCCTGAAAGTAAAGGAGCGATTGCACGTGCCAAACGTGCGGGGGTTAAGACGGTCATGATTACCGGTGATCACGTCGTAACAGCAAGTGCGATTGCCAAAGAGCTAGGTATTTTATCAAAGGCTAGTGAAGCAATGACCGGCGCTCAGTTACGTGAATTGTCTGAAAAAGAATTAGACGCAAAAGTCAAACAACTGTCTGTCTATGCTCGTGTGACCCCTGAAGACAAAATCCGCATTGTTAAAGCATGGCAACGAACAGGAGCGACAGTCGCCATGACTGGTGACGGAGTGAATGATGCACCTGCACTCAAAGCAAGTGACGTTGGCTGTGCGATGGGGATTACAGGGACCGATGTGGCCAAAGGTGCAGCGGATATAGTCTTAACCGATGATAATTTTGCTACAATTGTCGATGCCATTGCACAAGGACGAACCGTCTATCAAAATATTCGTAAAGCTGTCAATTTCCTTTTGAGTTGTAATATTTCTGAAATCTTCATTGTGTTAATCGCTATGTTAGTCGGTTGGGGCGCACCATTTACGGCTGTTCAATTATTATTTGTGAACGTGGTGGCAGATGGCTTACCAGGTTTTGCCTTAGGGAAAGAACCGGCTGAAAAAGGCATCATGCATGAAGCTCCGATTGCGCCAAGTGAAAGTATTTTTTCACGTGGTTTATGGCAAAAAATTGGTGTGAATGCGTCAATCTTTACGGTCGTTACCCTGATTGGTTATTACTTAGGTACATTTGTAAACTCGATTAGTCCATGGGTACAAGCAAGCCCTGAAGTAGGTCAGACTGTCGCCTTTTTAGTATTGGCATACTCTTCAATTATCCATGTCTTTAATGTTCGTAGTGATCGTTCAATTTTTAAAGTAAAACTTGAATCAAATAAATCACTATTTGAAATGGCTATTTTAGCTATTGTCATTACGACTGTTATTGCGATTCTACCGATTACTCAAGAATTATTTAGTTTGGTACGAATTAGCTTTAATCACTGGTTACTGGCGATTGTATTATCTATTATTCCAGTTGCTATTAATGAGCTAATTAAGTTCCATCGTTTACCAGACGAAGAAGAATAAAAAAACAAGCTTGCTTTGTGCAAGCTTGTTTTTTGACCATCATTAGAAGGTCAAAGCGTTTCTTTTGGTAAGTTGTCATAGAAAGCTGCATGACTGGCCGCAATATATGGTGTTAGCCATAAATAACCAATACCAGCTGTTAAGATACACAAAATATGCCAACCGATAAAACTTAAATCAAGTAAAAATAATTGCATTTTGTGTCCATTCATTAGACGACGACTCGCCGTAATGCTATCCAGATAACCTAATTGTTCCCCTGTATGGTGATAGGTGTCATAGTAAATAGTGTAAGATTGTGAATACGAGTATCCTTTAATGATTCCAGGAATGACAAATAGAAGCGTCCATAGAGATTGAAAAATGGTTATTAAAACACAAATGACAATGATAGACAATAAAAAAGGTGATTTAAATGCTCGAAAAGCATCAGTTAAAGGGGAGATTTGTTGTTTTTCTCCTCTTAATACATCAAGAAACGTCCAAGTTACAGCGGTGGTGAAGAGTGTCCCGATAATATTTGCTCCTAATGAGACAATATAATTCGGATCGGAATCTGTTGAATTTATCCCATTCATAACAGTCGTAGCAGCATCTTGCGAAAACAGAGATAGGGATAGAATGATTGGAATACCAACGACAAGAAAAATTCCAATAAATAATAACGTAGGTAAAATATTCAAAAGAATCGCATTTCCCCATCTTCCTGCTAACAATTCCTTGGCTTGTTCTTTAATTTCACGATTTGATTTCATAATTATCCTCCTAATATAGTAATTATTATAACAAATTCATCAACGAAAACAACTTACAAAGTTGTTTGGAAGAAGTGTGACTTGCAAAAGGTTGTTAGAAAACGTATGATGAAGAGTACACGTAAAAAGAATAGAAAGTAGGGAAATGAATGTCGCAACCAGCCATTCGTTATCGATTAATCAAAAAAGAGAAACATACCGGTGCTCGTCTAGGTGAACTAATTACACCGCATGGAACATTCCCAACACCGATGTTTATGCCAGTAGGAACGCTTGCCACAGTCAAAACGATGTCGCCAGAAGAGTTAAAGCAGATGGGGGCAGGAGTGATTTTGAGTAATACCTATCACTTATGGTTACGACCCGGTGAAGATATCGTGGAAGAAGCAGGGGGATTGCATAAATTCATGAATTGGGATCAACCAATTCTAACAGATTCGGGTGGTTTCCAAGTTTTTTCACTTGCAGATATGCGCAATATCGAAGAAGAAGGGGTTCATTTTAGAAATCATTTAAATGGGTCAAAATTATTTTTATCACCTGAAAAAGCCATCAATATTCAGAATAAATTAGGCTCTGACATCATGATGAGTTTTGATGAATGCCCACCGTATGATGAAAGCCATGATTATGTGAAAAAATCCGTTGAGCGGACCTCTCGCTGGGCAGCACGCGGACTGGAAGCACACTTGCATCCTGATCGTCAAGGGCTGTTTGGTATCGTGCAAGGAGCCGGGTTTGAAGATTTGCGTCGACAAAGTGCCAAAGATTTAGTTAGCATGGATTTTCCCGGTTACTCAATTGGTGGGTTGTCGGTAGGAGAACCAAAAGCTGAAATGAATCGTGTCCTTGAATTTACGACACCGCTCATTCCCGAGAACAAACCGCGCTATTTAATGGGAGTCGGTGCGGCTGATTCATTAATTGATGGTGCAATACGAGGGATTGATATGTTTGACTGCGTGTTACCAACACGAATCGCTCGCAACGGCACATGTATGACATCGAAAGGACGCTTGGTTGTCAAAAATGCACAATATGCGCGTGATTTTCGGCCAATTGATGAACAGTGTGATTGCTATACTTGCAAAAACTATAGCCGCGCCTATGTCCGTCACTTAATCAAATGTGACGAAACATTTGGTATGCGACTTACCTCGTATCACAATCTGTATTTCCTTTTGAATGTAATGCGTCAGGTTCGCCAAGCAATTATGGACGACAATTTACTAGAATTTCGCCAACATTTCTTCGAAGAGTATGGATTTAATAAAGAAAATGCGAAAAACTTCTAAAAAAGCTAGAGTTGCATGAATCGAATGTGATAAAGTAAAGCTATAGAAAAAAATGAGGTGAAAACATGTTACAAATTATTATTATGGTTGTGTTTTTTGCCGGAATGATGTTTTTTTTCCAACGTTCCCAAAAGAAGCAACAACAACAAAGAGAAGATACACTAAACTCAATGCAACCAGGAAGTAAAGTCATTACCATCGGTGGATTACATGGCGTAATCTCTGAAGTAAATGATGACAAAAAAACAGTTACACTGGATTGCGAAGGAATTTATTTAGAATTTGAACGATCAGCGATTCGTACGGTAACCCCACCAACAACAGAAGAACCAGTTGTTGTAGAAGAAGAAACGACAGTCATTGAAGCGACGCCAGAAGAAGCATCACCGGTGGATACGGCCAATACAAAAGAAAATTAGTCCTAGGGGCTAATTTTTTTGTTAAAAAAGAAAGTGAAAAAAATCACATAATTCTATTTACAAAGAATAAAAAATATTGTACACTTTACTTGTGAATAAATTAACAATGTTAAGAAGGATTAGGAGGAACGAGATATGGCGAAAACAAAAGAAGAAAAAGCAACGGGAACCATTGATGTTTCAGTAATGATTGACAAATTAGCAGCACAAGGGAATGAAGCATTGAAAGCAATGGCCGATTTTGATCAAGAAAAAGTTGACCACATTGTGCATGAAATGGCAATGGCTGCCTTAGATAAACACATGTATTTAGCAAAAATGGCTGTAGATGAAACAGGTCGTGGAATCTATGAAGACAAAGCGATAAAAAATATGTATGCCTCAGAATATATCTGGCATTCAATCAAACACGACAAAACCGTGGGTGTCATCAATGAAGACAAACAAAAAGGATTAATTGAAATTGCAGAACCTGTTGGTGTAGTTTGTGGGGTAACACCAACGACGAACCCAACATCGACAACTATTTTTAAAGCAATGATTGCGTTAAAAACGCGTAACCCAATTGTATTTGCTTTCCATCCAAGTGCGCAAAAATGTTCTGCTGAAGCCGCGCGAATTGTTCGAGATGCCGCGATTGCAGCCGGTGCTCCTGAAAACTGTGTTCAATGGATTGAATACCCATCAATTGAAGCAACGCAAGGATTGATGAATCACCCAGGGATTGCTATTGTATTAGCAACCGGTGGCTCAGGTATGGTTAAATCTGCTTATTCAACAGGCAAACCAGCATTAGGCGTAGGACCAGGAAATGTGCCGTCTTATATTGAAAAAACTGCGAAACTAAAACGCGCAGTGAATGACTTAATTGTATCAAAAACGTTTGATAATGGCATGATTTGTGCGTCTGAACAAGCAGTGATTGTCGACAAAGAAGTTTACGCTGCTGTAAAAGCAGAATTCCAAGCACATCAAGTATACTTCGTAAAACCAAATGAATTGCAAAAATTAGAAGATGCTGTCATGAATGAAGGAAAATATGCAGTGAATCCAGCAATTGTTGGTCATTCAGCAGAAGAGATTGCTTCTTTAGCTGGTATCGAAGTACCAAAAGGAACCAAACTATTGATTGCTGAATTAGCAGGCGTAGGACCAGATTATCCACTATCACGTGAAAAATTATCACCAGTATTAGCAATGATCAAAGCTAATTCAACCGAACAAGGTTTTGAATTGTGTGAAGGCATGTTAGATCTTGGTGGATTGGGACATACTGCTGTTATTCATACCGAAGATGAAGCATTACAAGTGAAATTCGGTTTACGAATGAAAGCTTGTCGTATCTTAGTTAATACACCATCAGCTGAAGGTGGAATTGGGAATATCTACAATGAAATGATTCCATCATTAACACTTGGTTGTGGTTCATATGGTAAGAATTCAGTTTCTCGAAATGTGTCTGCAGTGAACTTAATCAATGTCAAAACAGTAGCGAAACGGAGAAATAACATGCAATGGTTTAAACTTCCTTCAAAAATTTACTTTGAAAAAAATTCATTGTTGTACCTTGAAAAAATGGAAAATGTTGAACGTGTCATGATTGTTTGTGACCCAGGTATGGTTCAATTTGGATATGCCGATACTGTTCGTGAAGTATTAGCACGTCGTTCAAATAATGTAAAAATTGAAGTATTCTCAGATGTTGAGCCAAACCCATCAACAAATACAGTTTATGCTGGAACCAAAATGATGGTTGATTTTAAACCAGACACAGTGATTGCACTGGGTGGTGGATCTGCAATGGATGCAGCCAAAGGAATGTGGATGTTTTATGAGCACCCAGACACTTCTTTCTTTGGTGCCAAACAAAAATTCTTGGATATTCGCAAACGGACGTACAAAATTGACAAACCTGAAAAAACACAGTTTGTTTGTATTCCAACAACTTCTGGTACAGGATCTGAAGTAACTCCATTTGCCGTTATCACAGATAGTGAAACACACGTTAAATACCCATTGGCTGACTATGCATTAACACCAGATGTGGCAATTGTCGATCCTCAATTCGTATTGTCTGTACCAGCATCAGTTACAGCAGATACCGGAATGGATGTTTTGACGCATGCGATTGAATCGTATGTATCAGTCATGGCTTCAGACTACACACGTGGGTTGAGCTTACAAGCGATTCGCATTGTATTTGATTACTTAGAAAAATCAACGAAGACACCTGACATGGAATCACGCGAAAAAATGCATAACGCTTCAACAATGGCTGGGATGGCATTTGCCAATGCCTTTCTAGGAATTTCTCACTCAATCGCACACAAGATTGGTGGCGAATATGGCATTCCTCATGGACGTACGAACGCTATCTTGTTACCACATGTTATTCGCTACAATGCGAAGGATCCACAAAAACATGCAATGTTCCCTAAATACGATTACTTCCGTGCAGATACAGACTATGCAGATATTGCAAGATTCCTAGGTTTGAAAGGTAAAACAACTGAAGAACTAGTGGAAGCCTTGGCTCAAGCAGTTTATGACTTAGGTGTAACGGTTGGAATTAACATGAATCTAAAAGCACAAGGCGTAACACAAGAAATTTTAGATAACACTGTTGATCGTATGGCTGAATTAGCATATGAAGACCAATGTACAACTGCTAATCCAAAAGAACCGCTGATTTCTGAATTAAAACAAATTATCTTGGATGCATACGAAGGCTAATTCTCGCTAACTACGAAAGAAACCTAATCCGAACACTGCAGAGACGCTTGTGAATCTAGCTTCTGCAGTGTTTTTTTGATGCCTAGATACGCATAGGGAGCAACCAATTGGATTTTTGCTTAAAAATGAGGATAGACCTTCATTTTCGATTGCGTTATGATACTAAGTAGGAACAGAGAGGAGTGCAATCATGGCAGAAGGATCACCTATTTTGGATAGCTTAGCGATGAACCAGCATTTAAAAAAAATCCAAGAAGGCTATAGTCAAAAGTCGCAATGGATGAAAAATGAACAAATCCAGACATTTGTGTTTGACTTGCGAGATTATATAGAAGCTGTGAACATGCTAGTAGATATTATTCCAAAAGAGCAAGCAGAGCAGTTGAAGAGTAGTGTAGAACCACTCGAAAACACGACAATCAGTTATCTTTTAGCCAATCAAAATAAGTCTTTACGGTTGGTATTGCAACAATTGCAGGAACAAGCAACCGATACTGGAGAAGCACGTCGATTCAGGGCTGGTCTTCAAGGAGTCATCGAATTGAATCAATTAATGCTTCAAGATACAAAGCGTTTTGAACAAGAAATTGCAAATGAATCGCTAAAAAACGAAGAACAACAAGTGGAAAAAAAGCATTTGCTGCAACGAATATTTGGAAAAAAATAGACTGGGTAACTAAAGAAACCGCCACCGAAAAAAATTTTTGGGTGGCGGTTTTTTTCAAAATAGTTGAATGATTTTAATTATTTTTTTTCTTAGATAATGCTTCTTTCAAGGCATGTTTCGGAAGTTTGACCTGAAAGCAAACACCTTTTGGCTGGACGTCTTTAATCAAAATCGTCCCTCTGTGTTCTGTGACAATCTGTTTGGCAATGGCAAGGCCTAACCCATATCCTCCAGTTTCTTTGGATCGCGAGCGATCTTCCCGATAAAAACGATCAAAAATGTGTTTCTTATCGTCATCAGAAATGGATGGGCCAGTATTTTGCACGTCAATTTGCCACTCTTTTGCGTGTAAGGTGCTGATGAGTTTGACAGTATCACCTGAGTTGGTGTATTTCAAGGCGTTATCCAATAAGATCACCATGACTTGATGGATTTTTTTCTCATCGAAAATCCACGTAGCATCGGATGAAACCGTGGATTCATATAAAAATACTTTCTGATCCAACTGGGCCATTTCTTGGAACGGTTTGACTAACTCTTGCAAGAAAGGCTGTATAAAAATCTGCTCTGCATGCAATGTTTGTTGGTTTGAATCATTGCGTGCAATCACCAATAAATCATTCGTCAGACCCGTTAAGCGTCTTGTTTCGGTCAATGCTTGGGCGATACTTTCTGATTCATCAATAATGGTGTGAGTTGGCTTGGTAAACAAATGTTGCAAACTATTCTGGATGATAGTTAAAGGCGTTCGCAACTCATGGGAAGCATTTTCTACAAATTCTTGTTGCTGTTTCCAAGAGGCCAAAATAGGTTTCATGGAAAGGCTAGACAGATAGTAACTAACACCAATTGAGAGAAACCAAAAAAGAACCATGCAAAGAATCAAAATGACTTGAAAGTTTGCCATCGCTGAGCGAATTTGATTGGTATTGGCTAAAACTTGAATGTATGCGACATCTTCGTTGGCAGTACTCGTATTCTTAAGTGTAATGGAATGGAAAGCGGCTGTGTTTTCTGAGGCTGTATCCTGTATTTCGATTGAATCAATGGTATCCAATGAGTTGGGATTTAAGGATAAATTTTGGAACTGCGTGAATCGTCCCCCCAGAGTATCGGTGTTTAAAATTTCTCCCTCTTTTGACCAAAGAATGACTTGAGTATTAAAATTGTTGCTCATTCCACCACGGAAAGGAGTAGCTGCGCCGTTCATCCGATTATTATAGGAAGGATCGTGTTGCTCATAACGCTCTAGTTCCAGTTGAACAATTGGCGAGCGTAAAGTCGTTGCTTTTAAAATGTCATCTGTTTCACGATAGGCAGAAAGATTCAAAACATTGAGGACAATTAAGCCCAGGGCAAAAAAGATGCAGGCGAATGCGAAGACATTCATAAAGAAAAAGCGAATGCGGTGTTTTTTCGATAGCTCTTTATTCATTGGGATTCTCTCCTACCAACATGTAGCCGACATTTCGCAGAGTTTGTAATTCTTTATCGATACCCGTTGGACGTAAATGTTTGCGCAAATTACTAATGTATACTTCGACAACCGTTAAAGTAGTTGAAGAATCAAATCCCCATATCCGATCAAATATTTGTTCTTTGGTTAAAATGACACGTTGGTTTTGAATAAAATAGACAAGTAATTCGAATTCTTTGCCTTGAATTGGCAGAATCTCATCTTGGTAAGTCACTTCTTTGGTATTGAAAGAACAAGTTAGGTTGCCATAGGTTAATGTATTTTCATCGAACAACCCCAAGGATCGGCGGAGCAAAGATTTCACCCGCATAATCAATTCTTCTCGATAGAAGGGTTTGGTTAAATAATCATCGGCACCTTTCTCAAATCCTGTGATTTTGTCTTCTAAACTATCTTTGGCTGTCAATATCAAAACAGGAGTTTGGATGTTTTGTTTGCGGGCTTTTGCAAGAACTTCATAGCCATTCATTTCAGGTAACATTAAGTCCAAAATGACCAAATCATAAATGTTCGATTCTAACTCAAATAGTCCCTCACTACCTGTATGAACTAAAGTTACCTCACCAAGGGATTCAATAATTTCTAGTATATTTTCAGATAAAACAACATCATCTTCTACGACCAATAATTTAATCAATGCCTTCACCTCTCCCGTATTTAGTAAATTGTACCATGGGTAACTAAAGATAACCTTAAAAAATAGCATAGTTGTCTTTGATAAAAAAATGCGACATCAGTCATTCAACAAACGGATTTTCCAAAAAAGGAGCGTACTACTTGGGTACGTCAGTCCTCATCATAGCTTCACCAAGTTCGGTGAATAGCATCTATGTTGATTGGATAGTTCGTTTGTTATTTCTGATCTCACATTTTTTATCATGACATATTGAAGGCTGGGCTAATGGGTATCATAAAAAGATTTGCGAAAGCTATAGCTATCGAGCGCAATTCTCCGTGCATCACACCAATCACGAACCGGACCGGTGAAGAATAACGGGACTGCACGAGTATGGAGAGTTGTTTTGCTTCCCGTCATTGCGTAGAGAGTGGTTAATTCTGCTTGCCACTGTTGAATGAGAGCGACGGTTTCGTCAACGCCCTTAACAAGCAAATGATTGAGAATTGTTCCTGAAAGGCCAACAGCACTAGCACCTAAGCACAAAGCTTTGAAAATATCGTAGGCATTGCGTATCCCACCAGAAGCGATGTATTCGTAGGGATAGGGAACTTCATTTGCTTCTAACAACGATTGTACCGTTGAAACACCATAATTATCCAAATAGCCATACTCCCTTTTTTTGCGACGAGCATTTTCAATCTGGGTAAAACTTGTGCCTCCTTGGCCTGAGACATCCACACACGTTACTCCACAATTAATGAGTTGCTGAATGGTTTCACGAGTCATCCCAAAACCGACTTCTTTTACAATGACAGGCACAGAAAGCGTGTCAACTATTTTGGCAATGTCTTCTAACCAATAACGAAAATCACGGTCACCTTCTGGCATGACTAACTCTTGTGGTGCATTTACATGAATTTGCAAAGCATTTGCTTCAAGTAAATCGACAGCTCGTTGTGCTTGATCAAGCGTGCTGCCAGCCCCCACATTAGCAAAAATGATCCCGTTAGGATTGGTTTTTCTCACAATGGTAAAGCTTTCTTGGACGGAAGGGTCTTTCAGCGCAATGGAAACGGAACCTGTGGCCATTGCTAATGAAGTTTCACGAGCAAGAATAGCAAGTTGTTCGTTCAATTGTTTTGTTTTTTCGCTTCCACCGGTCATGGCATTAATAAAGAAGGGACTGGTTAGTGAGAGTTTGGCCAGCTTGGAAGCAATGGAGATTTCTTCCGTTGCCACTTGAGGAAATGAACGATGGATGACATGGACATGGTCAAAGTCAGTTGAACGCTGTTTATGAAAGGCTTTGGCTAAAGAAACATGCTCATCTTTACGGTTCATTTTTTTCCTCCTCGGTAGTGGTAAACATGGAGCGGCAATGGGGTGATATCAGCTTTTTCCCAGGCACTCATTAGCGGTAAGATGCCCGTTCGTTGATCAGCAATGACAATCCCACAGTCGCCGCCACCTGCTCCGGATGATTTGGCAGCACCTCCACACGAAATGGCTAACTGACAAAGCTTTTCAAGAGAAGGCGTTTCAATGACAACTCCAGTGATTTGGGCAAGGGTGGCTAATAATTCCCGATTTTTTAAAATCATTTTCTTAATTGTTGGCACATCTTCTTCCATAAAGGCATCAATCAAGGTTTGAACACATTCTTTGCTATCATCCAAAAATTGCTGATATAGTTTTTGTTTTTCTCCGCGTGATTGAGACACTTGATCGACCAAGTCGGAAGTTGAAGCAGGGCTTCCCGTCCAGCCGATTAAAAGACGCAAATTTTTTGGTGTATGTAAAGGCTGAATGGTTAACATCGGCCAAGGTTCTGTCAGTAAATGGCTAATGGGCCATTTTTCTTGTTTATCTAGTACCCATTTATGATCAAACGTTGAGAAAGCAATCCAACCACCATATGAGCTTGCGGCGATATCTCCACAGGATCCGTTTCCTTGAACAGCTAAATGAGCCAGAGCCGAAATCTTGAAGATGGTCAATTGATCCATTTCTAAATCATAGAATAAATTAAGTGCTTTGACGGTTGCTACTGTAACGGCACCACTGGACCCTAAACCATATTTACGACCATTGGAGTTATCTAGTTCACTCGTTACTTTCAGGTCATAAAAGGCAAGCAAGCGCCCTTTTTCAGCTGCATATTTTTCCGTCAATCGAATGGCTTCCAAAATATAATGAAAAGGATTTTCCCGATGGTCTAAAACCAACTCACCATTCCGCCGAGTCCAACGAATGGGTAAGTCGCTATATTGTTGAGAATGAATGGTACCATTCTTGGTAGCATTTTCGATTTTTACGGTAATAAATTGATCAACAGCTACAATAATCGCAGGATACCCTGGCTCGACAACTGCATACTCACCGGCAATGTACAATTTCCCTGGGGCAGATACTTCAATCATTTTGTCACTTCCGTTTCTACAAATTGGATTCCTGGACCAGGATAAGCCGCAATGATTTGTTTTTCCGCAAAAGAGGCTGCCAAAGCCGCTTGAATGGCTTGGACATTCTTTTTCTGGCAAAGTATTTTTACATTTGGACCAGCATCCATGGTGAAGTAACAAGGAATCCCTTCTTGACGAAGCGTGCGCACGATTGTCATCGCACGTAAGCTGTCAGGGGACCAGTACGTAAATGGTGGAGTAGCTGCTAGCGTCGTGGCATGCATCTTTAGTCCGTTGGCTTCCATTGCTATCCCCAATTTTTGAAAATCGTGTGCTTGGATGGCTGCTTTGGCTAGTTGCAAATCCGTTTGAGCTTCTTCCACCCATTGTGGATAAAAGGCAGAGGTTTCGACAGTTCGTTGCATCCCTTCACGACTAGAGATGTCTTTTGGTTGATCATTAATCAAAACGAACACCATCGCTAATTCCTTTTCCCAGCCCTGTGCATCAATAGGCACAGCATAAGAAGTAGCATCAGAATGTCCTCGCTCCCACTCAACAAAACCTCCAAAAATGCTACGGCAAGCGGAACCTGAGCCTCTTCTGGCCAATTGAGATAACTCTTTTGGGGAGAGATTCAGAGCCAAAGCCTGATTACAGGCACCTGCAAGAGCAGCTAATCCGCTAGCAGAAGAAGCTAAACCAGCAGCTGTTGGGACATGATTATGGCTGTGGATGACAGCAAAAAACGGGCAATTGGCCCGTTTACGGACTAGATCTAGAAAAGTAGACACTTTCTTTGTAGCATTACGTGACTGTTCCATTCCATCTAAGTAAAAGACATCTTGTGTAAAATTCTTTGAAAAAAGGACCTCTGTTTCGGTAAAAAATCCATCCAATGTCAGCGATAAACTGTTGTTTTTTGGTAAAATTAGTTCTGGATCCTCTTTTCCCCAATATTTAATTAAGGCGATATTTGTATAGGCACGCGCCTTCCCATTAAGCATATTGATAAACTCCCAATCCTTGTAACCAAGCATCTTTTACTCCAGCTACTTTTAATTTTCTGCCAATTCTTATGGCATCGTCTTTGCTTTTTGTTAAAACGATAAAGCAACCCCCACGACCGCCACCGGTTAATTTGGCACCTAGCGCCCCTTCAGCAAGAGCAAGGCGAATATAATTATTTAATTCTGAATTGCTAACATGCAATGAAGCCAACCGTAAATGGGCCTCAGTCATTAATAAGCCTAATTCTTGTGGATGATTACTCATAATGGCATGTTGTGCATGCCTCGTCAAGCGTCCAATTTGCTGCAGATGATTGCTAGTAAACGCTTGGTCAACTTCATACAATTCTGCAACCGATTTGACCGCTGCGCGTGTTTGTCCTTTTATTCCCGTGTCAGCAACTAACAAGTAAGCATCTAAGTGTAATGGAAAAGGAATGATTTCTTTATTTTTGAGGAAAAAAATAGGTTGGCTACCACTCGTTGCTGCAGCGTCGATACCGCTTGGATTCCCGTGAGCGATTTGTTCGGAAAAATTCACATAAAAGAGCAATTGCTCCTCCGTTAACGGACGATCTTGCCAGTCGAAGAAGGCACGTGTAATTGCAACGGCAACAGCTGCACTAGAACCCATTCCTCGTTCAGCAGGAATCGTACTATCAATTTGCAAATGAAAGGCTGACGCACCAAACTCTTTTTGCAGACGGGCAGTTAGCGCACGAATATTGGCCAAATTGTCAGGGGTATCTGCAAGCTTTCCAGTATGGTAACTAGAAGTCACTGTATTTGTTGCTGTTGCTGATTCTGATAAGGTCGCCACAATTTTGGTACCATTAAAAGGAAAAGCAATTGCCGGTTCCCCATAAACCACAGCGTGCTCTCCCATCAGAATAATTTTTCCTGTTGCCTCACCTATACCGACGTCTTTCATAATTCTCCTCTTTCATTTTTGTCATATCAAATAAACCCAGGATTCATTTTACTAGATTCTAGCTGATACGTTAAGCTTTCAGCCTATTTTTCTTAAAAAAAAAGCAATTTCTTAAGAAAGAGGTTTACTTTTTTTATCACTCTCTTCCGTTGACGGGCGTTTTTTTGGTGAGGTATAGTAGATAAGTTGAAGGATGAGTCATCATTCATTGTAAAGAAAATTGGAGGAAAACAATGATTGTATTAGCAGGGACAATCGGTGCTGGCAAGTCCAGTTTAACCGCAATGTTGGCAGAGCATTTAGGGAGTGAAGCCTTTTATGAGTCAGTAGAGGATAATGAGGTCTTGCCACTTTTTTATGCTGAACCGCAGAAATACGCTTTTTTATTACAAATTTATTTTTTAAACAAACGTTTTGATAGTATCAAGCGAGCACTTTCTGATAAAAATAATGTCTTGGATCGATCTATTTATGAGGATTCATTGCTGTTTCATTTAAATGCGGATTTAGGAAGAGCTACGGCGACAGAAGTAACAGTATACGATGAACTGTTAGCCAATATGTTAGAAGAGTTACCTAATATCTCGCAAAAGAAGCATCCAGATTTGTTGGTTCATATCCGCATTTCATTTGATACGATGCTCCAACGAATTGCTAAAAGAGGCCGACCTTATGAACAAATCAATCATGATCCGGGTCTATTTGCATACTATCGTGAGTTGAATAAGCGATATGATCAATGGTATGATGCGTACGATGCAAGTCCGAAAATCCAAATCGACGGTGATGCGTTAAATTTTGTAGAAAGTACACAAGCCGCGAAAGTGGTTCTGAGTCACATCGATCAAGCGCTTAAAGAAATCAGAATGTAGTGTTGAATGACCAATGGTGAAAACGAAAAAAAATGAACAAGAGACGAATGGAAGCTGCAAAAAAGCCATCCGTTTCTTTTTTTGAAACAAAATACTTTTCAAGTAATCGCTTTTTCGTTATAGTTGATTAGTCAATTGTTGATTAGTCAAATTAAGAAAGGAGCCGCAGATGGAATTAAGGGAAGTGAGTCAATTACTTTATCAATTGAAGCTTGCCACTCAAGAAACGACAACCAAGTTTGAAAGAGAAACAGGTTTTAGTATTACTCGTTATGAATTAATGCTGTACCTTCAAGAACAGGGTGAGTGTTCTCAGACGACTTTGCAGAACGAATTACAAATTGATAGCGCAGCGGTTACGCGACATTTAAAAATCCTGGAAGAGAAGCAATACGTGCTTCGGGAAAGAAACAAGGAAAACAATCGAGAAATTGTCGTGAAGTTAACAGCAAAAGCGCGCAAAGAATTAGAACAATGTCAATCGGAACATGCACCATCATGTAACAAAAAATTAATTTCCCTCAGCGATGATGAAGGGGAACTATTATTGCAGTTATTAAAAAAAATCGTAAAATGAAAGAGGAATAAAAAATGACAAAAATTAACGAAACAAGCAGTTTTTCAGAAATGGTATTTGGAAGAAAATCTGTTCGTGTGTATGACGAAACAGTCAAGATTTCTCACGAAGAAATGTTAGAAATGATTCAAGAATCAACCACTGCACCTTCTTCCGTGAATATGCAACCTTGGCGTTTTGTTGTCGTAGAAAGCGATGAACAAAAAGCAAAATTGAAACCATTGATTCGTTTCAATACGCGTCAAAATGATACATCTGCTGCGATGGTTTTAATTTTTGGTGATATGCAATGTTATGAATTAGGCGAAGAAATTTATAATCAAGCAGTCGAAGAAGGAAAAATGCCTGCAGAAGTTCGTGATCAACAATTAGCAGCAATTATCCCTTACTACAAAAACTTTACAAGACAACAAATGAACGATGTAGTGAAAATCGATGCCAGTCTTGCTGCGATGCAATTAATGCTAGTTGCACGAGCTCATGGCTATGAAACCAATCCAATTGGTGGATTTGAAGCAGACTTGTTAGCAGAAGCAATGGGCTTGGATAAAGAACGCTATGTTCCTGTAATGATTGTATCAATCGGAAAAGCTGCAGAAGAAGGCTATACTTCTGTTCGTTTAGCAGCAGATAAAGTGACTGAATTTAAATAAAGGGGAACGGGATTATGCTCTACATTGAAGCCAAATTTTTCATTAAAGACGACCAAAGAGAGTTTTTTTTGAATGATATTCTGCCATTAATGGAAACGGCTCGTCAGGAAGAAGGGTGTCTTGATTATCATTTGTATGAATCATTCGAAGAACCCAATCAATTCGTGATGACCGAAAAATGGGCGAACCAAGAGGCCATTGATAATCACAACAAGCAACCTTTGTTATTAAATTTATTTGGTCACATGAAAGAATATGCCAAAAAGCCAACCGTTGTGAATGTATTTTCAAAGGAGGAATAAAACATGTCAATTTTATCAGTTGTTCTAATTGTTTTAGTTGCGCTCGAATTTTTCTACATTATGTATCTGGAGACCTTTGCACCAACGTCTGACGCTACAAGTCGTGTTTTCAATCTGACAAAAGATGAGTTAAGCAGAGATTCAGTCCAAACGCTATTTAAAAATCAAGGGGTTTACAATGGATTAATCGGTGTCGGCTTACTATACAGCGTCTTTATTTCTGGGGCATCACTTGAATTGAGTCGCCTATTGTTGGTATACATCATTTTGGTTGCTCTATATGGTAGTTTCACAAGTGACAAAAAAATTATTTTGACACAAGGTGGATTAGCGATACTTGCGCTGATTACAACATTTTTTTAAGTGAGCCAGTCTTACAATGAAGTTGCATTTTAAACAACGGTCTTATTCCGAGTTTCTGTCGGAGTGAGGCCGTTGTCTTTTTTTGTCGTTCGCATTTTTTGTTAAAAAAAATGAGCAACTGTTGTGAAACTAACAGAAATGTAAGGTAACTACTTTCTATGATCTTGGCGTAGAAAGACACATACTCCCATGATAAGATAAATAGAACGGTTTCTATTTTATTAAATTTAAAAGAGGTGGAGTATGAAGAAAAAGTGGCTAATTTGGGGTTCAGTTTTAATCGTATTGCTTGGGGGGGCTGGGATTTGGTATGGAATAAAACACGCAGGATCTTCTGATACAGAAGCAAGCAAGGCTACAAAGGAAAATTTGGAGATTACCTATTTCGACGTTCCTGAGATGGATCAAGTGTATATTAATGGAAAAGTTCAACCGGAACAATCGCAAGCCTACACTTTAGGAGATGAAAATAAAGTCGTTCCAACAATCAAGGTTCAAAATGGACAAGTAGTAGATGCTGGAACGGTCTTATATGAAGTTGAGGATCTAGCAGTGACAAGTGAGGTTGAAAATCAAACGAATGCGTTGACCCGGCAAGCGAATCGCAAAGTTGCGCTCTATGGCAAGTGGAACCGAGCCATTGAGCAATGGAAAAAAACATCTGAAGAGGAACGAACTACAACAAAAGAAGAATTGGATAACCAATACCAAACAGAACTAGATACGATTCTAGAAGAAGAACAATATATTAATGAAACACTTGCTGATTTAAATGAAAAGCAAATTATTCAAACAACGGCTGATTTTAAAGGAAAGGTAGCTATTCCAGAAGTAAAAGAAGCTAATACACCAATCATGCGATTGATATCCGAGACATTGTATGTTGCCGGTACAGTGAATGAAAAAGATCTTGAAAAAATTCAAGTGAATCAAAAGGCCAATTTAACGATTGTTTCAAATGGCACAACATTGTCTGGTCATATTCAATATATTGATGCCAACCCACCAGAACAAAATGGTGAGGCCAGTGGTGATGGGGCCCAAGCTGCCAATTTATCTAGTTACAAAGTGAAATTAAGTATTGACGAACCTGAAAAGGTAAAAAATGGGTACCATATTCAAGCCGCTATCAATGTGGGAGAGGAAACACCTATTTTTATTCCGACGGCAGCCATTCATCAAGAAGGAGACACTAGTTATGTCCTTGTCAATGACTTTGGTTCTGTGATTCGTAAAACCATTGTCCTAGCTGAAGAAGAGGGGGAGACAACCCACATCGTTTCAGGATTAGAAGCAGGCGATCGCATCATCGTTTCATCTAAAACGGAAGTAAAAGAAGGGGATGTCATTGATACCACATCCACTGATATAGAATAGGAGGAGAAAGCGATGGAAAAGAAGCAAACTCCTCTTATCGAAATGACCGGTATGAACAAGTATTTTACGATGGGCAAAGAACAATTGCATGTACTAAAAGAGTTGGATTTAACCATTTATCAAGGTGAATTTATTATGATTATGGGTAAGTCAGGTAGTGGCAAAACAACATTGATGAATATCATTGGTTTCCTTGATCGAGCAAATAGTGGAACCTATTGTTTTCAAGGAAAAAATGTTTCTACATTAAATGAGAATACCAAATCAAGTTATCGCAATCGGCATTTGGGTTTCATTTTCCAACAATTTTTCTTGATTCAATCGTTAAATATTCGTCAAAATATTGAGTTGCCTTGTGTGTATGAAGGAGAGAAAAACCGAAAAGAGCAACGGAAATTGTCGGAAGCACTTCTTGAAGTAGTCGGACTTGCAAGCAAAAAAACGGCAAAAGTGACGGAATTATCAGGAGGACAGCAACAAAGAGTAGCAATTGCACGAGCATTGGTGAATGATCCGGTGTTGATTATGGCAGATGAACCAACTGGGGCCTTAGATACGGAAACGAGTCGCGATATCATGGAGTTACTAACGGACTTGAATCAAAAAGGAAAAACAATTGTCATGGTGACGCATGACGAAGATTTAAAAAAATACGCAACGCGCGTCATTCATATGAAGGACGGTCGCTTCGAAACAGAGGAGGTTGTCTCTCATGATTCGAAATCTTATGATAACAACCTTGCTTAGCATTCGCGCACATAAATTACGTGTGTTCTTGACGATGATTGGGATTATCATTGGCATTGCATCGGTAGTTACCATTTCCACTTTGGGAGAAGGAATGAAAAAGCAAGTCGTGGATGCTACCAATAAGAGCTTGTCAGCCAATGAATTAAAATTAAAGTATATTCCCAGTGATCAGGCGGAAGAAGAGTATACGTTTAATGATGGCACAGAGTTTTCTTTTAGCAAAATTGATATGAAACGTGTTCGTGATATTGAAGGGGTCGAAACCATCTATCCGCTCTATGATAGTGGCATGGGAAGTGGTGTCATCGATGGGATGCTAGATTATTTTGGGTTACAAGCCTACTTGAATATTGCCCCTAACCCTGGTGAAAACGAGGTGGTTTACGGTCGAGATTTTCGTTCTTCAGATAGTGGAAAAGACGTTATTTTACTCAGACAAGATATTGTAGAACAACAATTAGGTGATACGATAACGGCTGAAGAATTGGTGAATCAAGCTGTTTCGATAGGAGGCAGAATGTTTAAGGTTATCGGCATTCTCCCAGTGTTTGACTATGAGAATGCAACGATGTCAACTGACTGGAATCTAGCACAGAGTAACTTTGTACCTAAAGATGCGTACAATGAGCTGACTCAGTTGAAACCAATAACCACAATTGTTTTCAAACTAAGAGAAGGCACTGATCGGCAACAAGTGATTGATCAAGCGACCACCATTTTAATGGAAGCACATGAGGAAATTCAAGGTGCCTTTGGTGAAGATAATCAAGAAAAGAAAAATATGGAAGAAATCCAAGCATCCATTGGCAGTATGACGATGTTTTTGATGGCTATTACAGCTATTTCTCTTTTAGTAGGCGGGATTGGTGTAATGAATATTATGTATGTATCTGTCACTGAACGAAAACGGGAAATAGGGATTCGAAGAGCCATCGGGGCCAAACCAAGAATGATTTTATGGCAATTTTTACTTGAATCGGCGTTTATCACGCTGTTAGGTGGTTTTCTCGGGGTGGCATTAGGATATGGGCTATCAGTGATTATTGGTGGCTATATTGATATAACCCCCGTCATGACAGTGCCAATCTTTGCTATTTCGACAGGAGTTTCAACGTTGACTGGCCTTGTCTTTGGAATTATTCCTGCCTTTAGTGCAGCAAGAATGGATCCGATTAAAGCAATTTATCAATAACCAATGTCAGTTAAAATTTGGCTAGTATGAAATAAATTTTTTACAAAAACGATGATAGTCTGCGTCTTTCTCGGTACAAAATAAGACGTAGACTATTTATAGAACGATAGCAAAAAAATTTTTTTTTCGGCCTTTTCTGGAAGGATGAACAAAAATTGCTTAATTGCAATATCAAATGCATAAAAAAATTAAAAAACCTTTATAGACAGTGAATTACTCAATAATCCAGTGTTACCAACGGTTTAACCCTTGTCTGGCAGTAAGATGTCTCTTACCTTTTTTTTGGTGGATTGTTGGTGGTTCCGATTATTTTACCTTATGGAACCACGGTTAGACGGATTCATTTTGAGACCTATCGGTTGATTGAAATCTTCAAAAGCCAATTGAACGGTTGTTTGTAATTTATACATGAAAAGCCTCCAAAATTGAGTAAAGTGCACGATTTATGCCAGTAATCCGAAAAAAAATCATGCACCTATTATATCAAAAGTGAGAGGGAAATGTTGTTATATCAAGGAAACTTTACTGTTCAGGAGACATTAATTAGGCTTTTTTTCTCTATTATTGAATATTTTTTCAGAAACAGAAGACCACAAACAACTTGTGATTTGTGATAGGTGATTCTATTAAATTTTAGGTCAAAGTATAAACCTTTTAAACGGTTTATTATGATATACTCATTCATGGCAGCTTGCCCCGAAAGGGGGTGCTATACATGTTTCAACAAATCTTCACATTGATTGTCGCACCACTTTTCGTGGGCTTAGTCATTGAACTAGTTTCTCATTGGTTAGACGAGAAAGACGACGATTAAAAGCAAGTTGCTAACTAACCCACAACGCTAGCCATCGCAACTAGTGCAAAAAAAGCCCAACCTACTCGCAATAGGTTGGGCTTTTGTGCTATACATGCTCGAAATCTTCACATTTCGCACACTCATTATAGCATGATTTTGATACTATGCCAAGTTGCTTGCTAACCATACCCTATTATTCGTACCTGGTACATAAAATGAAAATGGCATTTATTTGGTTCTCACACAAGCATTCTAAGCGATTTTCAAACTTTTTTGTGGGTAGTTATCTGCTAAAATTGCTGTAAAGCATCACTATTTCATTAATGATGGCTCTTAATTATTCTTCTTAATTCTGTGATAAATAGTTTTTAATAACGCCGATTGTAAAATTAAGCTAGACAATTAAAAAAGTCATTTGTGCTACACTCAATATAGTTCCGTCGAAAGAATTATAAGGAGTGATCACAAATGACCTATACCCATCTTACACCAACTGAACTCGTAATGCGTAATGATAGAAGCGTATTTTAATCAAATGCACTCTGTTTCAAAAGTAGCCAAACGATTACAACGTTCTCGACAAACCATTTATAATGTCTATCGTTTTCTTAAAAATGGTGGAAACGCAATGAGTTACTATAAACAATATAAGAAAAACAAAAGTGGTAAGTTGTAAAATGAAATGCATAAAGAAATAAACAAAAAAATCATGTAGATACGTTATACTTAAAAGCGACAAAACCATAAGTATGAAAAAGGTATCTACATGACTAAAGCCAATTATACCACAGAAAAGCATCACTTTAAGCACCTTTCTGACATCCAACGTGGAAAATCAGAACAAATGGCAAAATGTGGCACCTATACACAAGCTGAAATTGCGTGCGAATTAGGAGTCAGTCAATCGACTGTTTCCCGCGAATTGAGACGCGGAAAAACGCGCCAACTTGACTATCAACGCAACTATTACGAACAGTATATTGCCGTCTCAGGTGCACGAGTCTATAAAGAAAATCGCACAAACTCGCATGCGAGAGATCATCATAAGTATTCTGCAGCGTTTCTTGCAGCTTTGTCAGAAAAGCTAGTACCCAAGAATGGGCTACGGCTTCACAGTGTGGATACGTTTGTGCGCACCTATAGGAAATCGCACCCTGAGGAACGTGTTCCATGCACGAAAACCGTTTATGCGTTGATCAATGCTGCTGTGCTCTCAATTCGTAACATTGATTTACCTATGAAGACCAGGATGCGACCACGAAAGAAAACAATTTCAGACCCGAAGGGCCGCAATGCTAGACACTTAGGACGCAGCATTGAAGAACGTGCGCCAGAAGTACTATCAAGAGAAACCTTTGGACATTGGGAAGTTGATTTGGTCTTAGGGAAGAAAACAAAAAATGAGCCCGTCATCATCACGATGGTT